>CAIRQE010000041.1 GCA_903880655.1 uncultured bacterium | reverse complement strand
TGTTACTAATCAACAGATGTTTAGGAAAAAGAAGTACTTTTAAATTAGCGGCATTTGCGCATTTTTAGTAGCTTCAATATTATCTGCAATTATTTTATATAAGATTTCTCGATCTTCGTAACTATATCGATCCATAAGATCGTTTACAGTAACTCCTCCACGCATATACCAACTAATTCTATAGAGTTCTAATTTAAATTCTTTACATTCTTCATCTAGCCTAATTAGAGCCTCTTGAATTTCTGCAGGGCTTAGTCCAATTAGGCTAATACGAAAAAATTAGACTGGTCTAAATCTAAACGAAGTTTGATTTCTCCCTTACATTCTTCGCATATAGCAGGAAAGTCAGGAATACTCCAAAGTTTTTGATTCTTTTCAATTTGTTCTTTGATTTTATCAAACACTGCACGATCACAATTTAGTAACCACTCAGTAATAAACGGTCGTTCAGTTACTACTCTATTATCTGCTTCGACACTTTCCACACATTGAATGTATATTTCATTTTGTATGTTACCCATTTCTTTAAAAAGCTCTACAATTTTCAAACGTTTTTCATCTTCATTTTCCATGAAGTCTACTTGATTTAGTTTTTGTTGTAGCTGGAAGTTTTTCATAGCAAATTCAGATTTGCGTTTATAAGTTAACGGTTGAATTTTAACTATTAAGTTTTCTAATACAACTTGATTGTCAAACTTGCAGTTGCTAAAATGCTCTATGATAAAACTTAAATCAATATCATAGCTATTAGAATGGTCACAATGTTGACATGTAGAGCTAACACCTAATTTATTGCCATACGTAGCAATCCGTATAGCACTAAAGATTAGTTCAGTATCCAATGAACTTAAATCCCAAGCATTTTTAATACTAGGACAGCAACTTTCAATAATTTTAACAGTACTTTCTCCAGTAAGTAATGCATCCGGAGTTCTAGCCATAATTTCATCCATACCAGTCATGCCGTAAACTGGTATCTTATTAACATCTCCTTGAATCATTCCAGGAGCATTATATACACCCTGACTAGGTAAACTAACGTAGATTTTTGGTTGTCTAAAGTACTGCTGTAAAGGATTATTTGACATAATTTTTCCTGATAAATATTATATGTAGTATTTATATACGCATATTTTGAAGGATTTTTTTCATGACTATACTTGAAAAACTAGGCGGTGAAGCTATTGAATCGATGAAAGAAGCGGTTCGTGATGGTGTGGTCTTAGCACTTGGCGGCGGCAAAATTGGAGGAGGCGGTGCTGGTGCCGGCGGAGCAGGAGGAGGCGGTGGAAAACTTCCTATTGACGAATTAAAAACAATGGCAACCAATGCTAGCACAGCCGCAACTGCATTATTTGGTATTAAACAGCCTGGAAACGAAGTAGCTGGATCGCTAGGCAGATTAGCCGGAATGGTTCCAATGGTTGGTAGCGCACTTTCTGGGTTCATTACTACATTAGGTGAGGCACAGCGCGACACTATAAAAAGTAATAGTCAAGGTGTGGGCGGCAACAGCATGTTTGATCTATCAGCAAAAACTCGTTTGCTGGAAATGACTACAGATGATTACAGAACCAAACTAAAAGACTCTGGAAATGCATTAACTGGTTTTAATATGACCGCTCAAGGCGGATCTGAAGCAATATTAACATTAGGGAAAAATCTCAAAGAGTCAGATAACGCAGATGGTAATAAAAGTTTAGTAAGATCAGGCATGCTGGCCGCTGATGAACTAGCTAAAGTTGGTATGATTGCACAGTATGGTCGCACAAAAGAATTAGAAAGTCAAGCGGCACAGAGTGAAGCAGTTGAAGCAAGTAAAAAATTAGCAAAAACAATATATGAAGTTGCACAAGCTACTGGAAAATCTACAGTTGCTATAGAAGCAGAGTTAGCAGAAAGACTAAAGCAACCTGAAATTATGGGTGCTATGGAACAGATGAGTGAGAAGCAACGTGAATCATTCATCGAAGGACAAGCAAAGATGTCGGCACACGGATCTACTATGGCAGATCTTAGTGCAAAATTAGCAACAGGGCAACGATTAAATCCTGATGACATTAAAACTATGATGACTCTAGGGCCAGCGGCTGGTGATATGCAACGAGCTATGCGTATGACCGCAATGGCCACAACTGAAGATCAAAAAGCACAAGCGGCACAAGCATTGAAACTTGCCGAAGCTAAAGCGGCAGAGTATCAAGGTAGTAAACAATATACAAATGTGATGCAAAATGCTAGTCCAGAAATTGCGGCTAAATTCAAACAAGTACGTAGCGAAGATATGGAAAGTAGTAGAATACGTGCAGGTGAGAGACAATTAGGTACTAAAGAACCAGGCGCGGTACAAGATGCGCAGAAAAAAGAAAGTGATCTCCGACTACAAGGATTAAAGAAAGACGAAACAACTGGAGATGTTGGAAAAGATGTTGGACAAACAAGTCAACGAGAAGTAACTAAAATTCAACAAAGAATATCCGAATCTTCTGCGGCTATGGCCGCCGCTCTTAATGGATTAGATACTCGCATAGCAAAAATGCCAGGAGTTTTAGATCCGGTTAACAAATTATTAGATGTAGTAATAGGAAAACAAGTTCCATTTAATACAGCCGCTAAAAACTTTGGCGAAGACATTAATAAAATTGTTGGATCTGTTGAAAAAGGAGTAAACGAACTTAAAAAGATAACAGGCGACGACAAAGATAGTAAAAATAATAAAGATAAGAACCCACCTGAAAAACCATTAATTAGACAACGACCTGAAACACCGCCTGTAACAACTCCACCGATATTAGAAAGACCTCGCGCTGGCGGATCAAAAGAAGCAACAGGCGATTGGTTTGAAAACTTTGGAACAAGTGCTCCGGC
>CAIRQE010000040.1 GCA_903880655.1 uncultured bacterium | reverse complement strand
GACAGGATCTTTATAAGACCATTTACCTTCAGTTTTCGAATACATTTTGCCAGTATACCCGCCTAACCCATCTGACACATTTATTGTCGCCCCATTTGGTGCTTTACGAACTTCTGGTGGCGTTTTCCACCATTTGAGCCAATCAACTTTTTCACCCCATTTAACAACAGAGTTTTTAATACCCACAGCAAAATCTTTAACGGCATCTAGTTTACCGCCTTCAGCTAAGTCAGATCGACCCTTAATAATTTCGTACACTTTCATACTTGTATCCTCGATAA
This sequence comes from uncultured bacterium, assembly GCA_903880655.1. Classification (GTDB taxonomy): domain Bacteria; phylum Patescibacteriota; class Saccharimonadia; order Saccharimonadales; family CAIOMD01; genus CAIOMD01. The sequence continues at coordinate 2,097 of CAIRQE010000040.1, read as the reverse complement.
GATATTTATCTAGTACTGGAAGAAGAACTTACGTTCTTCTGTTCTTCGCTTTCAGCTCGAACTTATTGTTTTCTTTTATTATAAACTGCGAAAGCAGTATTAATATTATCCAGATCGTTCAGTCACACTTTGCCCTGGCGGGCAAAGTTTAACAACATTATCCGAGTCGAACAATATCACTTAGCGTTAGCATTACAAGTATTTCTACTAGCTTAGGCGGTCATCCTGTACCTAATCATGCTGTCTTTATATGACGGCGGGCCTGCAACATACGCTAACATGCAACAAACCGTGGGGCTACTACCCCTCTTTTAGCCTTGAATTCTCCCTTGCAAATCAAACGGATTATAGGCATATTCCATCGTCGTCCGGTAAAGGATAGTGATTTGCAACTCTGACACCAAGCAGAACTACCTTACCGTCACACATCAGAACGGATTACGGGCACAAAATCAACGTCAGTGCGGACTTATTTGGTGTTTTAACGGCCTGATTTATTAAGACTTGAGTATATGTGAACCGTGTACACGCACTTGAATATGACCATTATAATAGTCTTTTGATTCAAGAACTCTACGTGCAAACTGCTCACGAGCCTCTATATACGAGCATTCTGATTTACTTTTACAGTAAAAAAGTATCTCTCTTTTGAAGTTTTCTGTACCTAACTGCGTAACATCCTTGGTCAATTCAGGCGACGAACCATAATAGTCCCGCCAATCACTGTCAATTTTGCTACGGATTTTCTTCTTTTTCTTTGTGCCGTTTTTGAGTTTAACTGTTTTATAAGTTGTTTTGGAGAATTTTGCTAACTTTTTGCCTATGTACATACGCCCTGAAATTGTGTTTGTTATAATATAAACAAAACCTACACAATCTTCGGGCAACTCTTCAATGATTTGATTTTCATACGACCAGGACATAATGTATGTATATTATTCATCATCCTGCTCTCTTGCCTTTTGGTTTGCCTTCTTTTGATCTAAATATACACGGTACTGTTGTACATGTACACGTCGATCTTTTGCTATTATCCTAATCTGCGCTAACCAGTAACGCATATTTTCGCCTGCTCTACGTGTGCCTTTACTTTGCCAATCTTGATTTGCCTTAAAATATTCCTTAAAAGCCGCCATGAGCTTTTCATGCGACTCTTCATTTTGATAAGGACTAGGATCAACGTGTTTACTCATTGATCTCTAAGTCGTTAGCATAGCTAGTGTAACCGTTTTCTTTAATAACTTTCAGTACATTATTAACACGGCCAATAAGTTCGTCCTTGTGACTAATAAGGAAAATGTTCTTCTTGCGTTCACGCGACATCTTCTTAAGAACAGCTAATGCTCCTTCGACGCCAGCTGAATCTAACCCGTTGTCAATAAGCTCATCGATGAATAATAAATTAATCTGTTGATACAGACTTTCCCACACATCACGGAACGCCCATGATAACGACAAAATTAATCGATTACGCTCACCACGCGACAAATTATCAAAGTCTAAGTCCTGTCCAAGCTGAGTGATAATAACTGTTAAATCATTCTGGAATAATACAGTATGCGGTAAACCCATTTTGTCAAGATAATAAGTTAAACGGTTGTTTAGATAAGCTAAGTTCTGATCAATAATCTTCTTACGGATAAAACTATCTTTGCTAGTCAATAGTTTAAGCAAAAACTCTTGATGATCTTTTAATGCAGTCAGCTGATTAACATTATCCCAGTTAATTTCCTGCATAGCAGTATCTGTTAACTCGTCAATTTGCTCTTGATACGGGTCAGACTCAACAGACTTAGTTGCCAATTGATGCTCTAATGTTTTTAAATTGTTTTGATGCTTTAGGGCTTGCTCCAGGCTGTCATAGTAAGTTGAAGGCCGTCCATTAATATCACCTATGGTATTGATCTCTGTGTTAATTTTCTTGAGATCTTTAGTAACCTTGTCGAAATACTTCTTGGCCTCGTCAAGATGAGTTTGCGCCGTAGCAGTCATTTCCCCATGCTTGTGATCGTGTAATTCTTGTTCGCAGGCATGGCACTTCTTATCTTTCAACTTAGCAAGCTCGTCAGCGTACTTTTTTACGCTTCGCTCCGCTTG
>CAIRQE010000039.1 GCA_903880655.1 uncultured bacterium | reverse complement strand
GAAGAATGGAAGATTTAGAAAGCATGTATAAAGATACATCAAAAAGGACACAATTTACTGCTGCTTTCGGAAACACTAAACCTAGCATTCTTAAAAACGCAATTGCTGAACAAGTTACTCAAAATGCTTTATTAATAAACGCATGGTTTGATGATCCTAAAAATCAAGAAAAGGCAAAAGATAGAACAAGCGTGAATGACTTTTATAAATCTATTATTAAAGATTACATGTTAGAGGCTACTAAGAAATCTTTAGGATTGAAACGCGAAGTAGCTGGACCTGTTGTTGTTCATAGTGAAAAAGAAATTAGAGAACTATCTTCTGGTACTATTTTTAAATATAACGATCAGGTATTAAGGAAGCCGTAATATGGATTTTGATCCCGTAAAAGCTGGTTTAGGTGTACCCGTAGATCAGAAAGCTTCTGCATCAACTAATACACAAAAAGATTTTGACCCAGTATCTTCAGGGTTAGGAGTGCCTGTAAATGGTTTACCAACAAGCAATGTATCTGATCGGGGTATTAATTGGATAGATAAATTTAGTGGTGTTAGTTCAATGGAGGGAGATCCTGCGTTAAATAAAGCAGCTATCGTTAATTCTTACATTGCAACTAAAATGAAAGGAGTCCCAAAAGACTTTGTAGATAAAAATCCTGATGTAGTACATGAAGTATATGCTCAAGATTACCTACACCTTCCGGGAACAAAACATACGCCAGAACAACTATACGATGCTATCGGTAAGAATTTAGGCGTAGATGAAATAACAAAACGTAATGCTGAATTGCCTGCATGGACTGTGCAATATACGCATCCTAGTGACGGTGGACCTGCTTACAGCGGTGAATTTAATAAAGCTTTACCACCTATTCATTTTGATAAATTTCTACAATCATTAACAAAGCCTATGGCTGTATTGCCTAGAGCACCTGATGATTTACCAGATCATCCAGAATTAGGACCACTTAACCCTAAAGTTTTAGGCGGTGCATGGAACGGCATTGCACCTTTAATAGAAGGAGGTACAAGTCCTGCTGCTGTAGGTGCTGTTGCAATGTTACCAGAATTAGCTTTAGCGGCGGCAACATCTCCTGTAGCTGCTGGTGTATTATGGACTATCAAATCAGGATGGGCTTTAGCAGCATATGTAAGTGGTGCTAATCAAACTCCAGAAGTTAAAAAAGTATTAAATGATCCTAAATCTACCACTGAACAAAAGTCAGCAGTTGTAGCTAGACAAATTGCTACAATATTAAGTGGTGTTGTTATGGAGTGGGATTTGTTGCCAAAAGCGGAAACCGTAACTGCTGCGGAAACTCCAATTTATCAAGCACCAAAAGAGTTACCTGCTGGTGAAGTTCCTTTAAGTCCAACTTCAACAGGAGAATCTATACCTTCTTCTGTAATTCCCGGATCTAGTATAACTCCTATAAAATCAGAACCAATTTTAACGGTACAAGATTTAAAAGGATTAAGCGTTAAGGATACTATATCTGCTCTTTCATATGCTGCTGCTAATGCTTCTAGTGCAGCAGATGCACACGTATATCAAAATGCTCACGACGCTATACTTCCTTTAGCTGTTAGCCTTCCGGGAGAGCCACCATCAACTAATGAACCTTATGCGCATGGTCCAACAAAACCAGAAGATAAACCTGCAGCATTAGGTGATGTACAACAGGAACCCGGATCTTTAAAAGAAGCTCCTAAAACTGAAATAGATGAAACGCGTAATTTAATACGCGAGATACAAGATTCCTTACAAGCTATAGCAGATCCATATCCTGATGAGTTTAGAATTACTCCTGATGATTCTCCTAAGCCTTTAACGGAAGATGAACAAAAAGATGTATCAAAGTTAGAAGAAGTACATGCACAAGATAAAATAGATCCATCTGAGCCTATTGTTACAGCAGGTAAGATAAAAGAACTTACTGAAGATACTAATAATAAAGTGCAGAACGTAATGGATGCACTTAACGAAGCTTTAGATTTATCTGGATCTTATGAGACATCATATGGAGCAACAGCACTTGAAAGAGCACAAGGTAAATTAATAGAAAATAATATTAAGTTTAAAGAAACTATAGCTAAATTGCGTGAAGTGTTAGGTAATAAAATAGATAACCTTGAGCTAAACATGGGCTGGCAATTGGCTAAACAGAAATATTTTATTAAAAAAGCGGCTAACGAAAAAATAGAAGAACTTAATAACGAACATAAACAAGAGATATTAGATTTAAAGACTAAGCACCAAGAACAACTTTCAGATCTTAGGTACAGAAAGAATGACCAAATAGATATCATTCGTTCTGAAGCTTCTGATCGTTATGCAGCATTGCAGGCAAAGAGCCAAACAAAGCTGTCTAATTTGATTGGACTAGATAAACAAGGAAGGTTTAGTTACGATGTTCTTAGACGTGCACTATTAGATGTAGCTAATCGTTTACCTGCCGACAGCCGCGGTAATTTTGTAGCAGCTATCACAGACGCATTAAGAAGACCAGTAATGGGAAGAGACCCAGAAGGCATGTACTCAAAAACATATGCCCTTACATGGCGTATGATGTTAGAACTTGATAAAGTAGAACGTCAAAATCTAGTGGATAAGATTAATAAAACCATTAAAAAATCTTTAGATAGTCCTAGTGTAGACGTTGTAGCTAAGCAGAGAATAAAAGAAGCACTGGCACGTGTGTTAAGTAAAGACGGTCAAGCATCAATAGAAGCTTATGGTTTTACACCTGATAGTGATAACCCTGCTGTGGATCATGCTAATTTTAATGTAGAGATGATTAGTCAAACGGCAGCTAAAGACTTACCTAGAAGCGTACTTCAGGCATTAGCTGATAGAGTAGATATTTTACAGCAAGCTGGTAGAAGACTTGTTAAATTTAGAAAGTTTCAATTTCAAAGTATTCAAGACCAATTAGAAAACAATATACTTACCGGTCCTTCTACACCAATAAACAAAGCACAATTAAAACAAGTATATGGTATAGGTGCTTCTCCTGCACAAAAGTTTAAAATAAACTTTGGTAACGCTGTAGCATCAAATATGGCTTGGTTACAAAATGGCAACAGGCAGTTCTTAAATACGGACATAGTGTCTAATATGCTCGAAGGATTACCTAAAGATAACTACGGGCAATTAAGCCGTTATCTTAAAGGCACTATAGATCTTGGTCATAATGCTAGATTGAATTTGTACGCACAAGCAAGTAAACCTATAGCAGATGTATTAAAGAAATATCCTGAGTTTACAAAAGATGAATCTTACAGAATAGGCATATACGGTATTTTACAGAATGAAAACGGTTTACAAAGAATTAAAGATAGTGGCATTACAGAAGCGCAAGCTACTGGTATTACTTTGACCAACAAAGAAGCTCAAATGTATATAGCCATAAGGCAGTCATTTGATAACGTATTACCTTTAATTAAGAAAACTTACAGGGTTTTAAATAACAAAGATTTAATTGAACAAAAGAATTATTGGCCTCATGTAAGAGATTTTTCAATTAGTCCCAAATCGCCACAAGATAAACTAGTAACTGAAGTGGGTGGTCAACAGATTGATCTAGCTGATGCCGTTAAGAATAACGACACCATGATTAAATTGTTGGAAGATGTCACTGGTTTTAGAACAAAGAAAACGCCGCAAGGTTTTGTACAAGAACGTATACCTGATGCAGTGGGTGCAGTTAAGTTAAACGGTATTGAAGTAGCTTTAGCTCATATCAATCAAGCAAGTCATTATGTGGCACAACAAGCAGATTTAACTATGTTAGCTAATATAGTATCTGGTAAAAAATTTGCTGCTAAGTATGGAGATGTAGGTCAAAAATATTGGTTAGACGTACTTGACAGTGTTGCTCGTGATGCTGATCCATCTACAGCCACAAGAGTACGTGTACTGGATACTCTTGTTCGTAATATTAATGTAGGAGAAATAGGTTGGAGATTGCTACCACAGTTTAAACATTTACCTAATGTTGTCTTAACTTTACAACACGTAAGACCAGATGTTTTAACACATGCTTTAGATAGATCGACTGATCCAGATGTTAAAGAATGGTTAATGAAAAACTTTGCTGAAATAGCTACACGTAGAACAAGTGAAGTAGCTTATGAGGATATATTAGAAAAAAGTATCTTTGCTAAAGCCAATAAAAACTCATTCTTTATTGAAGCATTGATAGATCAATTGCACGGCAAGGCTTCTGTAATTGGTTATGTTATGCAGGAATTAAAAGACAGTGGTCAGGATTGGAAGAATTTTGTTAACATACCACTTGATGTAGATTTACAAAAGAGAGCTCTTAAAGTAGCTAGAGAATCAGTTAATTCTACATTACGTAAGGATCTACCTCTTGCTGTTTCGCGTGGTACTTTAACTGCTGGTAACATGAGTTATACAAAGGCTTTTACAGCCTTCCAAGGAATCATGTATAAAAACTACGGTTTAATTTATCGTGATGTTTACAATAAAGGTGTTAAGAAAAAGAACATTAGTTTACTTATGGGTAAATTATTACTTTGGTTATTATATTATAGTGGAGTTGGGGTAGTTGGTTTTGGTGATAAAAAGATTAAGCACTTAGCATTTGGTTCAAGAGAACCAGACGGATTAAGTCATGAAGTGTTTACAGACGCTTTTCGTACTATACCATTAAGTAATATGGCTTTGGCTTTTGGTCGCAATCAAACAGGAGTTCCTGTGGTTGATGTAGCTTCAGAGTTTAGTAAATCTCTTTATGATTTATATAATGACCGTGGTAATTACGGCAAATCATTAAGTCCATTACAAAGGCAAAGACTGATAGCTCAAATGGCAACAGCAGCAGGTGTACTTTCTGGAGTTGGTGGTGCAGGAGAACTTGGTAGAATATTTACTCCTACTACAGGTAAGAAAGCACCTATATCTTTAAGCGATATGAGAGATTTTGCTACGCCTATAAGGGATCAACGATGAGTAGCCCCTTTCCAGATGAGGTAGAATACAACATGGACCCTTGTGAGACAGGGCGTTCAGGATGCCTCATTCCTAACATTGACGATGACAGCTCTGGTGACCCAGACTACGACGATGAAGATTAAAGCTGCGGCTAT
>CAIRQE010000038.1 GCA_903880655.1 uncultured bacterium | reverse complement strand
AGCCCCATACGGGCTAAAACCCATAAATCTTATCGGTGGTCAAGTCTTTGCTGGATCAACTCGGAATTTTCCGATTCAGTACAACTATGGCACTGCTATTTATTATGGTGACGCAGTAACTTTAACTGCTGGTTATGCAACAATTCCTACATACCCAGTCAATTCAACGAACGTAGTAGTGGGTGTTTTCTTAGGTTGTTACTATACAAACCCTACAACTAAACAGCGTTTATGGTCACAATACTATCCCGGTTCAGTATTAGCTGGCGATATTACTGCGATTGTTTGCGATGACCCTGATACGTTATTCCAAGTTGCGGCTACAACCTCAGCTGGCGGAACAACTATTGGTTCTGTGTCTTCCCTCCTTGTTGGTTCCAACATTGTTGGTGGTACTCAGACTGGTTCAGCTACTACTGGTAACTCAAGCATGTCTGTTGTTTCAGCCTCTGCTGCTGGCGCAACTACTGCTGGTTTCCGTATCGTTCAGTTGGTTCCTGATACACAAATTAGTACTTCTTGTACTTATGTTTCTGGCGGTGCCGGTTCAGCAACTTCTGTTGTTGTGTCTGGTTTAACTGTCGGACAATATTTACCTGTTGGTACAGACGTATATAACTTAGTAAGCGGTCAGTTGCAGTACACTGGCGCAACACTCAGTTCAGCGTCTACTGTTACAACCACCGGAAATACAACTTTAACTGTTACTTCGATTGCAACTCAAGTAGCTGGTACTGTAGTATTAGTTCAAACTCCCGAAGCTGTAGTTAAGTTTAACTTCGGTGTCCATCGTTACAACATAGCTTAAGGAGCAAATTAAATGGCTATTTCTCGTGCACAACTATTAAAAGAGCTCCTACCCGGTCTAAACGCTTTGTTTGGATTGGAGTATGCTCGCTACGGTGAAGAACATAAAGAGATTTACGAAACAGAAACCTCTGAGCGTTCTTTTGAAGAAGAAACAAAACTGTCTGGATTCTCTGCTGCACCAGTCAAAAACGAAGGCCAAGCTATTCGTTACGACAATGCGCAAGAAGCATGGACAGCTCGCTATAACCACGAAACTATTGCCCTTGGCTTTAGCTTGACTGAAGAAGCAATTGAAGATAACCTCTACGATTCTTTGTCAGCTCGCTATACTAAAGGTTTAGCTCGTGCTATGGCTTACACGAAGCAAGTTAAGGCTGCTGCTGTAATTAACAACGGCTTTAACAACGGCTATCAAGGTGGTGATGGTGTTTCATTATTTAACACTGCTCATCCTTTGATTAACGGCGCTACTAACAGTAATACTCCATCAACTGCTGCTGACTTGAATGAAACTTCTTTAGAGAATGCTGTTATTCAAATCGCTGCTTGGACTGATGAGCGTGGATTGTTAATTGCTGCTAAGCCTAAGAAGTTAATTGTTCCACCTGCACTACAGTTCGTTGCTACTCGTTTGTTAGAGACTGAACTCCGTGTTGGTACAACTGATAACGATATTAATGCTATCAAGAACAATGGTTCTATCCCTGAAGGTTACACAATCAATCACTTCCTAACTGACACAAATGGTTGGTATTTGACTACTGATGTACCTAATGGTCTTAAGCACTTTGTTCGTACACCTTTGAGCAATTCTATGGACGGCGATTTTGATACAGGTAACGTACGTTACAAGTCTCGTGAACGTTATTCATTTGGTTGGTCAGATCCTTTGGGAATGTATGGATCACCCGGCGCGTCATAATCAATAGCGTGTCCGTTAAGAACCCCGCTCACAAGGCGGGGTTTTTTCTTTCTTCGTGATGGTGGATTCTATGGCAATTAGCGCAAAGCACAATACATTTTTTAAGTTCTTTACGGGCTTTAGCAAATTGCCCATTGCTTATAAAATTATGTACGCTATTTTCTTTTTCTTCGGGATTTGTGTGGTGAAAGTCTAATGCAGCTGGGTGGTTAAACCCGCATTTAGTACATTTAAGAGTACTTTTAAAAGCATACCATTCTGCTTTTTTTTCTTTCTTGCCTTTTTTAGTAGTTAGTTTTACGAAGTCTTTATTCGCCTCGTAAGATTTTTTCGAGTACTCTGCCTGTTTTCTTTTTCTTACTTCTGGGTCTTTGTACGGCATATAACTGTTTTCTCCAGTAAAGTGCGTGTTTAAACCCCCAAGGGCTAGAAGGAGTATACAATTTAAATCCACAAGATATTAAACTATTTGAAGAAGCTGGATTATCTGTCGTATCTGAAATTAACCAATTCCATCCAAGTTTTTTAGCGTGGCGTTCTCTAGCTTTTATTAAGAGTTTTTGTATACCCTTACCTTGATGTTTTTCTACGACACCAGCGCGACATAAGTAACCGCAATCAAAAAAATTATAACTGCGTACCATGCCAGCAAAACCCACAGGAAACATCTGTTCGTCATAAGCTAACCACCAATGCCCTTTCTTTATATCGTAAATAGAATCACTAGGCAAACATTGTTTTTGCAAATATACGAGGGTCTTAGCAATATCAACATCTCTTACGTCTACTTTTCTGACTTTTATCGACACGTTGACCCCCATAGAATTAGTTGTCCATAAGTACAATTTTACACAAAAATATATTACAATTAGTTAAAAATGTAGTATGATTAGTTATCTGGGTAATTCCAGCTTATTAAACTGCCCCAGCAGACGATATACCGATTAGTAAGCTTAACTTGTATATAGGAGAACTCTCATGGGTTTAGCTTCACATTTAGGACCTTGGCTATTAGGTACCGTTAAAAACACTACTGGCACAACTGCTGGAACATTACGTAACATGGGCGCAACTGTTGTAGCTCAATCCATTCCAGTTCTTTACACTGATATTACTGCGGCTACTTATGCATTTACAATACCAGCTGGTTCACAGATTTTAACTGCTTCGTTTAATACGACAGTAGCCTATGCAACAACTACACCTACATATGCTTTGCTTGCAAACGGTACAGCTATTAATACAGCCTCTAACGGTAGCGTGTTTACTAACACAGGTGTTGTTCAACTTGCACTTGGTAATAACAACGCAGCTGGAGCGGCATTATGCGCTAACGTAGGTACAACCGATGCAATTATTACATTTACTCAAGCTAACGTAACAGCTACTTCTGGTGCTGGCGTATTAACCTTGACTTATGTAGTTCGCCAGTCTGATGGTACATATGTTTCTACTGCATTTACAGCTTAATTAATCTGGGGGTTCGCCCCCTTCAACTTTAGGAGATTAATTATGAGTATGCAAACAGACGTTAAAACGTACCACACACAGGCTAGTGGTGCGCAACAAGTTGTTTCTGGAAGATGCCGTTTACGTGGGTATCAAGTTGCCCCAAGTGGAACTGCTGGGCAATTAAACTTTTATGATGGTACTTCAACATCTGACCCATTAATACTTTCTTTAGACATAACTACTAATACTGCAATCATTTCAACAATGATTCCTGCGGAAGGAATAGTTTTTACTGAAGGTATTTATTATTCTCCAGCATCAGCAAACACTACAACATTTACTGTATTTTATAGCTAAGGATAAGATGTGGCTACTAAGAAGAAAACCCCCAGCCTTGCAATTGGAAGAGGCGAAAAACTCCCGGTTTCTAAAGGGGCTGGACTTACTGCTAAGGGTAGGGCAAAATATAATGCGGCGACTGGGTCGAACTTAAAAGCCCCACAGCCTGAAGGTGGCAGTAGGAAGAAGTCTTTTTGTGCAAGAATGAGCGGTATGCCCGGACCCATGAAAGATGAAAAAGGTAAACCAACCCGTAAAGCAGCAAGCTTGGCTAGATGGAAGTGTTAGATGAGTGATATAGACCCAATTGAAACAGCAAGAGAATTAGCTACTCACGCTAATGACATAGAACACTTACAAAGCGATATGGATAAAATGGTTGAAGAGATGAAACAAATTAAACAATCCATCCAAGCAATAGAAAAAACTCTTACTGAAGCTCATGGTGGGTGGAGAATGTTATTAGGTATTGGCGGCGGTGCTGCTATAATAGGTGCTATATTCGCGAACTTATTTCAAGGATTTTGGACTAAATAATGCCAAGCTCAAGTAAAAAACAACACAACTTTATGGCAGCAATAGCTCATAATCCGGCTTTTGCTAAGAAAGTAGGAGTCCCGCAATCGGTGGGTAAGGATTTTAACACTGCCGATAAAGGCAAAACATTTAAACAAGGTGGTGATACTATGATGAAGAAAAAACCGATGATGCCTATGGGCGGCAGAATGGCTAGAGACAATCAACCAATGCCTGGTATGGGTGGCGGCATGGCTCAACCTGGAATTCCTGGAATGATGAAAAAAGGTGGTATGGCTAAGAGCGATTCCAAAGAAGATACAAAAATGGATAAAGCACAAGACAAAGCTATGATCAAAAAAGCTTTTAGTATGCATGATAAACAAGAGCATAAAGGCGGAAAAGGTACAGACCTGTCTGAGCTAAAAAAAGGTGGAATGGCAGTTAAAAAGATGGCTGCTGGTGGTACATTCCGAGCTTCTGCTAATGGAGTAGCTAAAAAAGGTTTAACTAAAGCAATGATGCCTAAAATGAAAGGTAAAACAATATGAAACGCAAAATGAAAAGATTTGCTGAAGGCGATTCAGTAGTTGATGATAGCCTATTAGATAACAAAGACAATATTAAATCAATCGGTGATGATGTACGCGCACGTGCGATGAAATATATTCAAACAGGTAAAAAAGATGATGAAGAGTCTGAACCAGCTAAAAAAACAACTATAGCTAAAAAAGTTACAGCCGCTAAAAAAGAAGACACACCAAAAGAAGACACACCAAAAGAAGATGTATCAAAAGAAGAAGATTCAAAAGAAGATACTAGCGATAAAAAATCATCACGTAGAGATACTTTTAAACAAGACATAAAAAACTACGGAAAATCGCGTGGAATAGATTTAAAAGATAGAGAATTAGCGCTTAATTTAATGCCCGGCGCAGGAGCTGCTTTAAAAGGGTTAAAGAATGCGGCATCTAATCTCGCAGAAAAACAAGTAGCTAAAGAAGCGGAAAAACAAGCTGCTAAAATGGCAGAAAAAACCGCAGTAAGAAAAAGCTCAGAAGGATATAGCCCACAAGAAGCATTAAGAAAGATAGACGAACCTGCTCGAAAGATTAGGACAGAGTCAAGCGGGGCAATGAAAGGCGACTTTAAACCTGATGAAATTCGTGAGGGTTTCAAATCAGGTGGTATGGCTCGTTCTTCAGCTTCAAAACGTGCTGATGGTATTGCTACTAAAGGGTTTACAAGAGCCTGTGGCGGCGGTATGATGAAGGGCAAAAAGTGATAGCCTCTCGTGGTATGGGGGATATTAACCCATCCAAAATGCCTAACGGGAAAAACAAAGCCCGTAGGGATAATACTGACTTTACACAATATGCTGAAGGTGGCAAGGTAGGACTTTATGCAAATATTAATGCAAAGCGTAAAAGGATTTCTAAAGGGTCTAACGAGGCGATGCGCAAGCCGGGCTCTAAAGGAGCCCCCTCTAATCAGGATTTCATCAATTCAGCAAAAACGGCTAAAAAAAGGTAAACAATGACTCCAGAAACTTATCCGGGTTGTGTAGTAGTAGGAGGTTAGATGGCATATACATCAGGAGTTACCACATTTAATTTAGACCTTACCGAATTGGTTGAGGAAGCGTTTGAACGTTGTGGTTCACAACTTCGTACTGGTTATGATTTACGTACAGCTAGACGCTCTATTAATTTGATGACAGCTGAATGGGCAAACCGAGGCATTAATCTTTGGACTGTTGAAGAAGTAAGTATTCAATTAACTACTAATTTAGGGGTTTACCCTGTACCTACAGATACAGTAGATATACTTGATCTTGAAACTCGTACTAACAATGCAAGTACATCAAACCAAACAGACATTAATCTTAGCCGTATATCTGAACCTACTTACGCTACTATTCCTAACAAGTTAACTACTGGAAGACCTATACAAGTTTATTTTAATAGGCAGTCTGGTAATACTGATGTATCTGAGTATTTATTAAAAACAAGTATTAGCGCAACTGATACAACAATTACTTTAAAAACCGCAACAAATGCAGATATTACTAATTTAAATCTACGTTCAACAGGGTTTATTCAGATTGGTACTGAAACTATTACATATACAAATATTGTTGGAAACCAGTTACAGAATTGCTGGAGAGGGCAGAACAATACAACTGCGGCAACACATACAGCGGGGGATGCAATTAACGTACAATATCTTCCTTGTTTAAATATTTGGCCTACCCCTGATGGTGGTGGCGGCCCTTATACATTGGTTTACTGGCGTATGCGTAGGCTTCAAGATGCTGGTAGTGGTATAAATATACAAGATATTCCATTCCGATTTATTAGTTGTTTTGTAGCTGGTCTATCATACTTAATGAGTGTTAAAATTCAAGGTACAGATCCTAACCGCGTGTTGTTTTTAAAACAAGATTATGAAGATCAATTTACTTTAGCATCCCAAGAAGATAGAGAAACCGCACCAATTAGATTTGTTCCACGTAATTTGTTTTATTCGAGGTAATTATGCCTAAAGACCTAACACCCCAAGAGAAAAACATTGTTCAGTATCACAGGGATAATGTTACTTTTAATAATGTTGGTAGAGATGAAGAAGGCCACCCCGTTACTGTATATAGTACTGGCGTTGAGATGGAATCTGGACCACATAAAGGTAAATTT
>CAIRQE010000037.1 GCA_903880655.1 uncultured bacterium | reverse complement strand
TAGTTTTATTCTTAGTAAGTTCACCCAGTGCCTTTTGTATAACTTTTTCAGTTTGACTATCCAGTGAGCTAGTAGCTTCATCCAGTATGATTATTGGAGCGTCCTTAAGAATTGCTCTAGCTATAGCTATTCTTTGTCTTTGACCACCGGAAAGCTTAACTCCTCGTTCACCTACAATAGTGTCATATCCGTAAGGAAGCTTAGATATAAAATCATCAGCACAAGCTCTCTGTGCAGCTAATAATATCTCCTTATCACTAGCCTCCGGTCTTCCGTAGCAAATATTTTCTTTAATAGTTCTATGAAATAGTAGGGGCTCTTGTGGAACATAGGAAATATTTTGTCTTAGACTTTTTTGCGTTACTTTAGAAATATCTTGATCGTCAATCAATATAGAACCACCTTTAACTTCTTCAAATCGAAGAAGTATTTTAGTTAACGTAGATTTGCCGCTACCACTGGGGCCTACTAATCCGATTTTTTGGGCAGGATCAATTCTAATATTTAAATTATTTAAAACAAGTCTCTGATTGACATCATCTTCGTAATAAAAATCTACATTATTAAATTCTATTTTAGCTTTATTAACTTTTAGATCTTTAGCATCCTTGACGTCAAAAATAATGTTCTGATCTTTAAATGCCGCGATCATAGGTTCTGCTTTTGTTAAAGCTTCATCAATTCTTCTAAACATAGGAGTAATATCAAAAACTTTATTAATAATGGTTATTGAATAAGAAAATGCGAATATACCAGTAGCTAGTAGTGCAGGATTTTTACTGACAAGATTAGTAACCACTAAAATAAATAAGAATTCAAAAAAAACCATCATACCAAGACGATTAGATCCACTTTTACCTGCCATACTCCAACTTAAGAATTGTAATTCGCCTAATTTTTCACTCAATTTCTTATTTGTTAGTAGCTCATCCTTTTCTCTTCCAAAAGTCTTAACGATACTAACATTGGATACAGTATCGGCGAGGTGAGAAGTTACATCTCTTTGTGCAGCCAAACGATTGATGCGAATAGGACTCATCTTGCGACGAGCATAATAAGAAGCACCGAATGAGAATACGGCCATAAATAGCATCACTATCCCTAAGATTAATGAATTATAAAAAATAATTATTAGACCAACAGTAAGTGTCAGAATGAGAGGAATGAAGTCAATCATCACTGTACCCATAAAATCATTGTAAGCTCCAGTAATTTCATTAGCTTCGCTAATAAGTTTTCCTGAAACATTATTATTATGAAAAGATAAACTCTTATTAAATAAACTCGCTATTGAATCGGCTCTAATAGAAGTAATTGTTTTTACTTCCCATCTTTGAATCTCTACAAAACCATATCTGTTAAATGCATATCCAATTATTCCAAAGATTAAGAACCAGATCATATAAGGAGTAACATTTGTATTATTATGAGCTAAACTTGCTAGTATTTTACCTGTCAGAAAGGGAAGTAGAGTACTAAGACAAATTACTGCTACAAAATATAAAATAGAAGCGAATAGTAAAGGCTTCTTATAAATGAGAGTCTTCTTAATGAAATATGAAATTATATCTCGATCTGTAACTGTCTTTTTATTGCTAGCCATGATAATAAATTATACCCCAAGTTATCAGATGCGAAGAAAGTATCTGAGTAGATCATAATCAGTTGATTTTTAAGCATAATCGTGTTATAATAAATCAGTTATGAAAGAATATTTAGGAGAAATCCTTAATCAATATGACGGTCGGATAGTTATAGCTCACAATAATAATTCTACTAATGCTGATACCACTAGAAGGAAGATAGAAGAAGCTAAGCTAGAATTTATAAACGACCCAATACTTAGACACCGTCTATTAGTATTACCTAACAGAAATGACTACTCTGGGACTATTCAAGATATTCAAGAAACTTTATCGCCAGGAGACATATTAGTTGCTGCTGGTGGTGACGGAACTGCATCAAGTGCAGCTCAAGCTATTATGGGCAATCCAGATAAAGAAGTTAGAAATACTCCTTTACTAATTCTTCCTGGAGGTAATGCTAACCTAGGATCAAATGACCTACTTAATAGAAAAGGTCATTCTGTTTCTGTGCTTCATCTTTTAGCGGGTGGTGAAGTAGTAGATTTTAATCCTATGAGCCTTACTATCTACAATCCGCTATTCGATAGTCCTAAATTAGAGCTAGCATTTTTCTTAAGTGGTTTTGGTATCCCTGCAAGAGTCGAGAATGAATTAGAGAAAAGAAGAAATTATCGATTACGTAAAAATGCGACTACAAGACTGGCCATTGACGGAATATCTCTAGTAAGTGGTGCTCGAAAGCAGAACAAAGAACCAATAAGATTTAGTATAAACGGAGAAGAATATGAAGGGGGAGGAATAATTACCGCAAATGTAGATAGATATGCAAAAATTCTTCCAACACCATCTACGGCTAGAGAAGCTGGTTTTAGTTCCTTAATATTTCCAGATACTAAACTGTTAACTGAGATTAATATTGCTAGAAGAGCAATATTAAAACAAATTGAATGGCTTAGAACAGATCCAGATAAAACTTTGGAAATTGGAATTATATCTAGCGCTAATCAATTAGTACAGTACGATATTGACGCAGAACCGAAGGAACTTCCTTTTGATCCTAGCGAAGAAGTTCGAACAAGAATTTCTCAAAAAGTTCACAACGAATCCATAAAAATGGTGTCTTATTAGAAATATGTTGCTCATGTTAAAATATATGCATGAGCAAGAAATCAAAAACAATCTGGTATAAAAAAGTTCGCGGTAGTTATCTTCCTAGTAATATATATGGGATTCTATCTTATGTTCCATTCCTTGGCTTAGGTATCTATGCAATATTCTGGGCAAGTAGTTCTACGGAAGCCATTATTCAAAGATTCATAACTCTATTTAGTTTTTATGTAGCTCTTGGAGTATTTATGACATGGTTCGCTTCAAATAGATCTAAATGAATAAATATCTAAGTAAATTTAAAGCATCATTCTCGAAATGGATTAAGAAACCTTTTCATAAAGCTATATTTATATTCTTCTTTATCTTACTCACGCTTTTTACAAGTATGTATGGGGTAGCTCAGTGGTATATCTATTCACAAAACAATAAACCTACAACTCTTGGAGTCAGCTTCATTCCAGACTATGCAAAATATCTAGGACTTGACCCTAAAGAAACCTATCAGGCTCTGCTTGGCTTAAATATTAAAGAATTTAGATTAACTAGTTACTGGAGTGATATTGAAAACACCAAAGGAACTTATGACTTTTCAACTCTAGACTGGGAATTCAATTTAGCTAAACAAGCAAATGCCAAAATAATATTAACAGTAGGACTAAGACAACCGAGGTGGCCGGAATGTCATATACCGTCTTGGGCAACGAACGAAGATAAAAGCGTCTGGCAACCACAATTAATGAATCTTATTACTTCTGTAGTTAATAGATATAAAGATTATTCAAATCTTGTATCTTTCCAAGTAGAAAACGAATATTTCCTAAAAGGGTTTGGAACTTGTACCGATTTTAGTAGAGATAGATTAGTTCAAGAATATAATTTGGTTAAATCACTCGATCCTAATCATTCAATAATATTAGCTAGAAGCAACAATGCTATTGGAATGCCAATAGGCCAACCAAAAGGAGATGAATATAGTATCTCTATATACAAAAGAGTATGGGACAAGACTATTACTCATAGATATTTTGAGTATCCATTCCCAGCTTGGTTCTACGGCTTCTTGGCAGGCATCCAAGAAATATTCCTTGGTAAAAATATGATAGTAGGAGAGCTACAAGCTGAAGCATGGCCACCAAACGGTCAAAGCATTCCAGAAACTTCTCTAGCCGAACAAAATAAATCACTTGATGCATCTAGACTAAAAGATAGATTCAATTATGGAAAAGCCACTGGAATGAAAAACATAATTCTTTGGGGCGGGGAATATTGGTACTACCGAGAAAAGATACTGAATGACCCGAGTCTTTGGAACGTAGCTAAAGAAGAATATAAATAATCCACATCTTGAAGTAAAATATAGGTAAGCTATGAAAAAGAAGAAGCCCAACCTAAAGACCATAAAAAATAAGAGAGCCGCCTTTGACTATCATTTGGAGGATTCTTTAGTAGTAGGCATTGAACTTAATGGAAGAGAAACTAAAGCACTAAGACTTGGACACGGACAACTAGTTGGGTCATTTGTTAATATTAAAAACAATGAACTTTTCTTAGTTAACTGTCTTATCTCCACATCGAATACTATGCAAATTCCCGAAAGTGAACAAACTAGAGATAGAAAACTTCTAGCAAAAAGAAAAGAGATAGATTCATTGGTTGACGCTAAAAAACAAGGAAGAAGTATACTTCCTACAGAAATTCTCACTGGGGGTAGATTTATAAAAGTACGAATAGCTATCGGAAAAGGTAAAAAGAAATACGATAAAAGACAAACCCTAAAAGCCAAAGATGAGAACAAAAGAATTAGAAGTGAAGTTGTCTAAAGATATAAAGTGTTGCTAAAAGGGTGGCTTTTTAGATATAATCTCTGTTATTGCCTAGAAAAGCAATTAATATATATTCCGGGGTAGCTCAGTGGTAGAGCGAGGGACTGTTAATCCCCAGGTCGGAGGTTCGAACCCTCTCCCCGGAGCCAAGAGCATATATTTTACAGAGAATCCAGTAAGCATTCACGCTATTAATTTTTGTTATAATTTAGGAATGGATTTACTACTATTGTCAGGCAACAGCAAGCGTGGCAAAGACTGGCTTAAACAAGTTGATATGCACCTAGCGCCCCAATTCGACCAAACGTATAGACATGATTACGCACACTGGGAAAAAGACGAGCCCGAAATTGACCTTAACATTGAGTCGCAAAGGCTCAGTAAACTTGCACAAAACTTGCCGCCCTATATGATATTTGCGAAGTCAGTCGGTACGATTCTAACAAGTAAAAATATTGCATTGGGCACATTGCGCCCACGAGCCTGTTTGTTTATAGGGTTACCTTTAGCAATGGTTCACAGCCAAAACTTGCCAGTCAAAGAATGGCTGAAGAAAGCCGATTGTCCAATAGCTATTCTTCAACATAAATCTGATCCACTCGGTTCATACCAAGAGGTAGAGCAGTACATTGAAGCCGTAAACCGAGACAACATAACAGTTCACGAACTACCAGGTAATACCCACGATTATTTAGAGTTTCAAATCTTTAACAACTTTGTTAGAGAATTAGCCCGATAGCTCAAGAAAGTTCAAGACCAGCATGCTGAGCCAAAGAATAAGTGACCTCGTTTGAGGTCTTTTTATTTATCAATACTCCACGGTTTATCAACAGGGTTGATTGACATTTATTGCATTATGCAAGAAACTAATAGATAAGTTAAGATGCTAGTTATGAAAAAAGCGATATTGCTGCATGGAAAGCCGGGATCGGGAAAGAGTTCGTGCATTAGCGTAGCCCTAGAACGAGCTAGTCTAAGTGCGTACGATAGTCGACATCACTTCTCGGTTGGCAATCACTTGCGATCAGTTGCGGCCGGGGAGACACCGTCGCTATTCGCTAGGGAGGTGCGAAAAGGCACAGAGCAACTTGGAAATCACGAGCCAATAGCTCATGAAGTTGTAAATGCAGTTGTGGCCGAGTACCTCGGCACTTTATCGGCCAGGAGTTTAGTTGTTATTGATGGCTATCCAAAATACATTGAGCAAATACAACCATTTGAGGAAAATGTACAGCTTGCTGGCGCCACTATTTTGAGCATCATGCATGTGATCGTACCTGATGAAGTGGCCATTAATCGTATTGTATCTAGGGGCGTTCGTGCTGGTGAAACTGGCCTAGA
Organism: uncultured bacterium; assembly: GCA_903880655.1. Taxonomy (GTDB): domain Bacteria; phylum Patescibacteriota; class Saccharimonadia; order Saccharimonadales; family CAIOMD01; genus CAIOMD01. Next base: position 3,760 of record CAIRQE010000037.1, on the reverse strand, counting down.
CTTAGAGTTTGCTCAACGACGCTTGTCGGAGCACCAAACTGGGGCAAGAGTGACAACCGAAGCACTTGCGGCGACGTATCCAATCGACGTAATAGACGGCACTCAGCCTATGAACTCTGTTATTTGGACTATGCGTCAGATACTAGAGTCAAGCTAAAATACTGACGCTCTAGCAGTGAATAGTTGAATTTATTGACATAATATTATATTATTGGTGAAGGTAATTTGTATGGAAGATTTACAGAAACGTGATCTGACAGTGCTAGATGGCTATATCGCCAGTGCAATAGGCACAACTACAACACGCCATGCTTCAGAAGAACGCTTCGACTGCCCACCCTTAGTTGAAGCCGTTTCCGCAGAACGAATTATGAGAACCACGCTTCACGATATGTTTGATAAATATGTGAGCATAGAGACAGATGGTACACCAACGCTCGATGAAGTAAAAACTTACTACTGGAAAGGGGCAAAAAATGTTACGTCGGCACACGGCGCAAAGCCTGACTTTTCTCTAGATGATTATTTTCACGTCGATCAGGACAGGCATTACCACGCCGTTAAAGCATCCGTCGTTGAGAGACACGCACCCGGTAGTGTTCCCCTAGTCCTCTTTGAAGCTGTTGATGAATATCAAAGGATCTTGGGCCTAGATAGCGTTAATGCAGCCCGGATAATGCTTACACTGTTTAAGAAAAGTATGCCGATCATTAGCGACCGAGCACAGTCATTTATAGCAAAGGGTTTACGACCCGAAGAAGCATCACGAGAAGCTGTCAGAGATTTTGCCAATACCACAGTCCCAATGCATATCTCATTCCTGCATGACAAAGGTGGCGATCAAATAAATAAGCTACCCCCAATGATCAACAAAAGTTCGATCTACCCAGATATTGACACCAGAGGCAAAGGCGGCGAGCCGCTGCTACTTAGTGCGGATGATGCTGCTGGATTTACTAAAGTCAGCCGGATTCAAGAACGACCATATACTCCCCGTGAATTGGCGATGGCTGAAGTAATGTACAATTACCCGACACTTCAAAAAGCAGTACTCATGTTTCACTTGTCCTATGTCGATTATGCGGCTAAATACTTAGAGCGTAATCCCGACCGGTTGCAACATAGCTTGGAACCTTTTACGGAAATCTTTGTGGCAAACAAAGAAGGTGTTTACGTGCCAAACCCGAAGTTAATCCGTGTTATTGGTAACAATACGCTTCCGGCAGTCGCACGAGTGCTGATTAACGAGGGCGTCGGCGCGAACGACCTTACATCTAGCTTTTTACAAGATGGGGCACTACTAGCCAAGAAGCTGCATGTTTTTCAGACACAAATAGGGCAATTCAAACAGAGCAAGCGGTCTGAAGGCCTCATTGATATGAAGTCGATTTTTACACGAACTTGTCCGGCCATGAAAATGTTTACCGATGCAATGACGCAACAACTCCCAGTCATATTCGAGAACTGCCGTTAAAAAACTAGTGTAATGTTAGTGTTGCTTGCAACGAGAAGCTAAGCGTTACTATTCAATTTTTTGATAACCGAGGCGTGTAAGCTCAGGCTCAATATCTTCATATGTACGGCCGGAGAGGACGCCACCGGCAATAAAACCTTCTTGAGTTACATCTACCAAACAACTTGCTGGAGGCTCGAAACTTGCTTTATCCTCGTAAGAACTAAACTCAAAGTCAATCAGTACCAGACCGGAGAGTAGACCCCGAAATACATCGACTTCAGCCTCATGGCCATCAATCGTTGTTTTGAACCGATCTTTGCGAATCTTACGGGCGCTTGCAGCAATTAGCGACAAATATTCATCTTTATCAAGGGGTATAGTGCTCTCTAAGTGTGCAGATGCATCACCTTCGACAACTGATACCTTTTTAGTTATTTCATATCGGTCGTCTTTAGCACGAACACGTAAATGTGCATGAACAGCTTTATCCTCGGGAAAATAAGTGTCTTCCATCGCAACGGGTTTGACACCGTCAATCTCGCTCGGTATATGTGCGGCTAGGTAAGTAAGTTCAAGTTCTAGGCTCGTGTTGCTGCTATTCTCAAAAGTATGCATAAATGTCCTTTTTTAATTTACTTATATAATGACATATTATTGTGGCTAGCGCAATCGTTAAAACGAATGTATACTTTACACATACTAATTTAAATATCTGAGTAAAAAACGTGCCACATATACATGAACTATACGACTACACAATTACCGCCTTTATTGTTAATGGCTCAAAGCGAGTGCTTTTGGTAAATCACCCCCGCTATAACAAGTGGATTCCAGTTGGCGGACACATTGAGCTGGACGAAGACCCTGAACAGGCCCTCTACAGGGAAGTTAAAGAAGAAACCGGCCTCGATATTGAAGTGCTATCGACTCGGCCACAGCTTACGTCGCCGGAAACCAAGTTTTTGATTACACCAAACTACGTTGATGTTCACGAAGCAAATCCACCTCATAAACATATTTCATTTACCTACTTCGTCAAAACAAAACGCGATGACTTTGTGCTCTCAAATGAGCACGATGATATGCGGTGGTTTACACTTGCAGACCTGGAAGACGAAAGGTATGCACTTACTCCGTCGGTTAAATTTTACGCAGGAGAAGCAATTAAGCTTGCTTAGTGTCGTATCGAACTTTCGCATACCACATAACGATTCACCGGGCTAACTCACAGCGAAATTCTGCTTAATCGCGGTTATTGTTGTGAGTCAGAGCATGCAGTTGAATCGATTGACCGGTTCCCAAAAACAATCAAAAATATATAAGCTTACCCTATCATAGTCACACAATATCGCTACGGAGAATATAGTATTTATCGATTATAATCCTAAGAATTTAATACTTGCGAGCTTGCTTGGCATGAAAACAATACTTGCAACTGATTCTGCAAGATTGGTTAAAACCATTAACACCATGTTATCGACATAAAGAAGTACAGCTCTGCTATTATATTGGTATGACAAATAATTTAAATCAACATTGCCCATTTTGCATCGAGAATAACCTACTGCGAGTCAATGTGCTGTACCAAGATGATCTTTGGTACATAACTGATATGGAAGAAGGCAGCATCAACAATGCAGTTATGGCAATTACAAAACGCCACATCGAAACACCCTTTGAAATAAATGAAGGTGAGTGGACAAGCCTTCAAAAATTATTACAGAAAATGAAAAAGTTAGTAGATGATAAAGAAGCTGCTGACGGGTACAATTTGGGCTGGAACATATATAAAACTGGCGGGCAGAACGTTTCCCACGCCCATTTGCATTTATTGGCACGCTATGATGACGAACCCCTTGCAGGAAAAGGAATTCGTTACGCGTTTAAGCAGCCCGATAACAACAGACGCAGTTAGACTAGAAGGTTCGCAAAATACGCCTAGTAAAGGCAGCCAAAATGCTGGATTTGTTCGGTTAATCGCCTAAAAAAACGAGCCACTTCAGGATATTGCGTTTCGTGTCTAATTTGTCTCGTTTTGTGTCCCATCACCCCCTGCAAAAGTTCCGTGACCCGTATGCTGAGCCATACTGAACCATCAAGTTATGAAGCTATGTCACTAAATGGTTTGTAAAGTGTTATTTGTACCTTATTTCCGTCTAATAATAGGTTCTGACCAAGCAAACCAATTAACTCTCGTTTTTCATTTGGTTCAGCTGCCATAAATAGCTCACTGCCGTTAGCTGCTATCTCTAACAGATAGGCAACTGTAACATAAAACTGTTCGTCAACTTGCGATAACCGTGC
>CAIRQE010000036.1 GCA_903880655.1 uncultured bacterium | reverse complement strand
GCCCACCAGAAATGAAAATAACACCCTTCGGGTTTGTAATTTTTTGAGCGCTCCCGCCCTATCGTTTTCCAAAATTACTAGCTTATATCTTAACTAATGGATTAGCCGCCTCTGTGAGATGCTCTTAGTAGCAAAGCAATCGTAGAATATAATTATCGCTATATTTACGAATATTGAATTCCCCTCACCTTTTAAATAAATTTTATGATAACTGTAAAACAAGTCATTGAGCAAAAAGCTAAAACCATTTTTTCTGTACGATCATCTGACACCGTAGAAAATGTTCTAGTTATTATGCGTGATCATCGGGTTAGGGCTGTTTTAGTTATCGATGATGGAGCTTTAGTTGGAATCGTTTCGCAGGGTGACTGCTCTATTAAAGTGTTATTACCGCACCACAATCCTAAGCAGGTTATTGTTTCAAAAATAATGACGATTAATCCTCTTACTGTCTCCCCTTCGAACTCATTAGAAGAGTGTATGGCTATCATGGTTCACAAACATATTAGGCATCTACCCGTCTTAGAAAACAATAATGTTATTGGGGTAGTTTCTATTGGTGACACAGTAAAAAATATTATTGAGCTGCAGGGTGATCAGATTAAGTTTCTTGAAACTTATATCAAAGGCTATGGCGTTTAGCTCTTTTTTATAGCTTGCTAAGGTTAGACGCTATTAGCCTCTAATATTGATATCAAGAAGTATCTATTTAAGCAGTGCTCTAGTGTCCTCTACGTTTTTCCATGTGAAAGGTTCACCATTTTGAGCTTGATGAGTTAGTAACTTCTGGAGAGGCTGAGTTTGATCTCGATATTTACAAGATAGTCAAAAAGGCTTTAGTGGGGCACTACAAAAATCAAGTTATTCAGCTTTAAATTTTTCTAATTCAGCGTTACTTAAAGTAACGCTTACCTAATTAAATAAATGTATTTTGGAGTAACGAGGTATTAAGATCATTGCTCTAAAAATCCTTTGGCCCTAGGTTCAAGTCCTCGTGGGAGATTCTGATTTTTACTAAGTAGTTTCCACTAATAGGATATGAACGTATATCCAGTATTTTGACTAATAATGTATTTTTAGATGCTTTGGGCGAGGATATCTCATGATTAAGAAATTACTAGTAATTAGCATTACTCTTTTTTCAGTTGGGCTCAGCGCCCAATCCTCTGATAAAAGTATTGGAGGAGCAAGAGATATATATGACGGTTCTCTTTATCCTGATAAAGCAGTTCGTACTTATAGCCAAACTGAGCGAATATTTCCTACTCGTGTGATTAAAGCTGGAGGCAAGCCTTCTCCTCTATTGCAAAGCAATCAACCACTAACCTCATTGAAATTTACCTCGGAAGGTAAGACCTATGATTTGCCGGATTATGTAGCACTGAACCGAATGGTGGGTTTATTAGTACTCAAAGATGGCAAGATTGCCTATGAACATTATGATTTTGGGGTAACTCCAAATACAAGATGGATGTCGATGTCAGTGGCTAAGTCATTTGTTTCAACGTTGGTGGGTGCAGCCATTAAAGATGGTTATATCAGCAGCCTAAATGATCCGGTAACCAAGTATTTGCCACAACTCTCTGCAAGTGCTTATGAAGGTGTCTCTGTTCGAGATTTATTGATGATGGCTTCTGGGGTGAAGTGGAATGAAACTTACACCGATCCATCATCTGATCGTCGTAAGCTCTTAGAACTTCAAATTGCCAGCAATAAACAAGGCGCTATTTTTGATGTCATGAAAACACTTTCCAAGGCGTCAGAGCCTGGTAAAAACTTTAACTACAGCACAGGTGAAACAGTTTTAATTGGGGAAGTTGTTCAGGCCGCAACCAAGATGCCGCTTGCTGATTACCTATCTAAAAAAATATGGACACCAATTGGTATGCAAGCCAATGGCCTGTGGTGGTTAGACTCTCCTGATGGCCATGAAGTTGGAGGAAGCGGTATCTTATCGGTATT
>CAIRQE010000035.1 GCA_903880655.1 uncultured bacterium | reverse complement strand
GGGGTGCACGTTAGACCACTCAGGAATATAGTTAGTTTTAAGTGCGATTTGTCTTATTCCTGATTTACTAGCTTCGTAGACATTCTTACTGCTGACTTCGGGAACAATACAGAACACTCTCTCAAGCGCATGAGCTAGAGTGCCATCAATACGGCCATTTTCTCGCTCAAAATCAATAATTTGAAAATCAGAATGAAGTACGCTACTTATTGCATCGATTCGAATCCAGAACATTGTACCGGCAAAGAAACCATATTCTTCCCGCTTTTTGTTAATTTCCATCGCCTGTTTTTTGTCATAAATTTTTGTTAGGGCTTTTATAAAAAAGTGTGAATTGGACTCGTAATTAACACGCATAGACATGTAATGTCCTTGTGGGCCAATAATTCCAGTCCTCTTATTTCTTAATTCCTCATCAAGTTGGCTTTGCACATTTTCTTTAACCGGAATTAGACTATCTAGCATTCCCGTAAACCACTCATTGCCATCCTTTCTGTGTGGTGATTTCTTGGAATGGATTTTTAGAACTGTTAAATAGCCGAGTTCTTCAAGTCTTGAACATACCTGGAGAAAAGGGAGTACGTCCCTGCCCCAGTTTGGGACTATCAATATGTGTGCACCTGGGAAATCCGTCATTATTTGATCTTTGAATTGTTCTTCTTTCTCAGTAAGAGTAACGAACAGATCAAAAGCTTTCCTCTCCTTCATAATTTTTAGTTTTTTTCTTATCAAACTCCAGGATTCAGGATAGTAAAGATGCAGTATCACACCTGTAGTAGTATCATTATTTTTCTGAATTGCTGCGAGCTCTTCTCTACATACACGATATACCTTTTGAGCATGCTTTAGCTCATTGTATTTAATTATATTGAGCCTAGGGTTACGGCGGGCTCTATAGATGAAGGATCTTGTTCTTTGTCTTGTCTTCAAAAAAACCCCATTAATCAACCTAAGGGGTAGTGTGATTCTCCAACTTAGTGACGATATGATGCTCGTCTCCTTATCTAATAATTTATCAATTTGCTCTTCGTAACTCTGTTTTTGCTCAGATAATCGATCTTTGTACGTTTGTTCTATCAAATCTATCTGCTCTTCTGCAAACATGACATAAGGGCTAACAAAAGGTAGTTTTGCTGGCTGCGCGGTTGGGTTAGTAACCAGAGACTTACCTACATACTGGTAGGCCACTGCATCTATTTCTTTCGTGCGATCATAAAATTTCTTCGTAGGCTTTAGCCCGACACCTTCTAAGCGCTTTTCTATTATTCGCTCGGGAACATATCTTTCCACCCAATCAAATTTGCTTATAGTGAAGCCTGCGTCGGCAAATACTCGCCGCACTTCTTGCTTGTCATAATAGTGAAGGTGGGTTTTATCAAGTAAACCTGTCTCGGCATATTCAAATCGACCTTCAAGAAGCATCAATCTTGTGCCTATGTGGGCCATATTGGGTATAGAAAAAATAACTGCGCCTCCGGGGTTCAAGGATTTTTTAATTTTTTTTAGTGTTGTTACTGGATCAACTAGATGCTCGATAACGTCCGCAAACACGATAGCGTCGAACTTGCCGAGACGACTTAAGTTATCGGTTTCAGCGTTCATTACATATGCCTCAGAAAGTTGTTTCTTTGCAATCTTAACATCTTGTTCATTAAGGTCTAGGCCGACAACCTCGCACTTTTTTTCTTGTATGAGGGTTGCTCCCAAATTACCGCTACTACAACCTATGTCAAGGACTCTGCTTTCATCTTCAATAAATTCAAAAATCTTATTCCAGGAGTCATTTTGGGTATCCTTTGTGTATTTATTTGCCGAATAGTTAGACATTAGTTATTGCCGCCATTTGTGGTTAAGGGAAAATAGGCCTTGCCATTGCACGCTTTCATCTTTTTTCACACTAAATTCGGGTCCATCGTCAATGAATAGGATAATATCTTTATCAGTTTCACCAAAAAGACCAACTTTGAAATGATAATTACCCGGACCAATAATCATGTCGGCCTCATAGGTTAGAATTGTTGAACTAGTCAGTTTAATTTTGTCTACAACAGTGTTAGTTCCAAATATATACTCTCCGGAGTTACCATATATCGCCACCCCAACGTTTTTGATGCTTTTGCTGCAATCCGACCAATCAATACTTAAGCGAACCTTGTCTCCATAATTAACAATGTTTGCATTTAATAATTTGGTTTTGATAGTATATTTATTTGACCGAATTGCATCTTTATTCGCCATTGTTTTGCTAATTGCGTCATTGTTTAGTTTTGTATAGTCACTGGCAATACTACTTGGATCACCAATCGAAACAATATCTCCCTTACTTATTAGCATTGCTCTTGAGCAAAAGCGCTTTACGGTAGCCATGTCGTGCGTAACGAGTACGACAGTTTGTTTGCGAGACTTATACTTTTCAAAAACATCAATGCATTTCTTCTGAAACGCTTCGTCCCCTACAGCTAAAACTTCATCAAGTATAAGGATGTCACTTTTTGCTTGGATAGCAATTGAAAAAGCAAGCCTGACCTGCATTCCAGAAGAATAGTTTTTAAGTTTTTGGTCCATGAATCTTTCAAGTTCTGCAAACTCAACTATTTCGTTGTACATCTTTTCCATCTCTTTTCTGCTAAATCCTAATAGGGCGCCATTTAGAAAGACGTTTTCTCTGCCGGTTAGTTCTGGACTAAAGCCTACTCCGAGTTCGATAAACGGAGTTAACTTACCGTTAACGTGTATTTGGCCTGAATCGGGGGTGTAAATTCCTGCTAAGAGTTTGAGAAGAGTGCTTTTTCCGCTTCCGTTGCGACCAACTATTCCAAAAAATTCTCCTTTTTTTATTTCGAATGATATGTCTTTTAAAACTTCTTGTTTTTCAAAGCT
>CAIRQE010000034.1 GCA_903880655.1 uncultured bacterium | reverse complement strand
CATAGTGCGCTTGAAGGGATTCGAACCCCTAACCTTCTGATCCGTAGTCTGAGACCGCTCATATCTCTTGTCAGAGATGGTTATTTCCCACTCAGTTTATACTTTCTTTCTAGATATGAGTCCGTCTCTATCCCACCGAAATTCCAACGGTGAAACAAAGCCAATAACATTATTATCTAATTAGTAAAAAATTATCTTTGAGAACTAAAATATAAATCATTCCATTGAATTTCTTTCTGGAATCGATTAATTTCGGTTTCATTATTGATACGTAATAACTCTACATTCGCAATTTTGCTAAAGTCAACTAATGTATCTACTCCTAGGGATGTTGACAACACGGTATGGTGCGATCCTCCAGCATAAATCCATGCTTCTGACGCAGTTGCAAAAGAAGGTTTTGGCTTCCAAACTGCGCAAGCAACAGGAAGATTTGGAAGCGGCTCATCTGGATTTACTATTTCAACTTCATTAGAAACTATTCTGAATCGATTACCCATATCCATAAGACTTATAACTTGTCCATTGGCTGGTTGTGCTTGAAAGACAAGTCGGACAGGATCTTCTTTTCCACCGATTCCTAGTGGGTGAATTTCACATCGAGGTTTAGTTGACGTTATCGAAGGACAAACCTCAAGCATATGAGCCCCTAATACTTTTGATTCGCCAGGACCAAAATGATATGTGTAATCCTCCATAAATGAAGTTCCACCAGATTTGCCTTCCGTCATGCTTTTGACGATACGAGTAAGCGCAGAAGTTTTCCAGTCACCTTCACCGCCAAATCCATATCCTTTTGCCATAAGCCTTTGAACCGCAATACCAGGTAACTGTCTTAATTCTCCGAGATCTTCAAAATTGGTTGTAAAAGCAGAAAAACCTCCTGCTTCAAGAAAATTAGTCAAAGCAGCTTCAATTGAAGCTGCATAACGAAGTGATTCATGTCGCTTTCCATTTGGTGTCAATTCTTTTGCAACTTCGAAGTCGTTCATGTATTCGGCGATGAGAGAATCAATTTCTTCCTTACTCACATCTCGTACTGCATCCACTAACGCATTAATACCGTACGGCTCGATTGACATTCCAAACTGCATCTGAGCACTCGTTTTGTCACCATCGGTTACCGCTACAAAGCGCATGTTGTCTCCAAAGCGTGCCATTTTCAGATGATTGGCAGTGTTCCATCCAACGCATGCATAGACCCAATCTCCAATTCTTGAGGATGTTTTAAGATCTGATGCGTGTCCTGCGACAACTTTGCGAGGTTTACTAAGTCTTGCAGCAATATGGCCATATTCACGATCCCCATGTGCCGATTGATTTAAATTCATGAAATCCATATCAAGTGAAAACCAAGGTAAAGACTCGTTTGCCTGAGTATGAAAATGCAATATCGGTTTTTGAAGAACGGATAAACCACCTATCCACATCTTGGCTGGAGAAAAAGTGTGCATCCAGGTTATTACTCCGTAGCAATTATCATCACTCGATGCCTCTAAACAGATTTTCCGAATACCATCTGGAGTAATTACAACAGGCTTCCAAACAATTTTGATTGGTATATTTTTTGATGCTTGAAGCAGTTTTACTACTTCTTGTGACT
>CAIRQE010000033.1 GCA_903880655.1 uncultured bacterium | reverse complement strand
TTCAACTTTTTGGCCATCGTTTCGTAACCGAAAACGGAACAGAAATTAAGGGTATTGGCATTTTTGATGCGGAAACCATAGCCAAAGATAAACGCCTGATAGGAAATATTGTTATTGAAACTGATTTTGGGAAAGTCATTGGCTATGAAAATCATAGTGGACAGACATACCTAAAAAACAAACAAAAGCCTTTCGGTGTCATCATTAAGGGCGAAGGCAATAATACAGATGATAGAACCGAAGGAGCGCGCATCAATAACGTTTTTGGATCATACCTTCACGGATCATTACTGCCGAAAAATCCAGTTTTTGCTGATTATTTAATTAAGACTGCGGTGCAGAAAAAATTTGGAAAAACATCAGCATTAAAGAAATTGGATGAATCTATATCTGCTCGCGCACGAGAAAGTGCGGAATCGCGGCCTCGCTAGTTATTCGCTCTTAGTAGTGGGGCCTGAATTAAACCAAGCCCATACCCAAAGTCCAAGACCCAGTAGCAATGCAGCAAGACCATGCTTGAAATGCTTGTGAGTTGAACCGGCTGCGTGGCCTGGAAGAAACGCTGGCAATGAACTGGCTGGAGTTACGAAATAACACACACCCAATCCTATTAGCAGAACACCGAGAATGATTAGCAAAGCAGTTAAATTTTTTTTCATATTCTCTCCTTATTACCTTTTAGTGTAACAAAAATTGAGAATATGTTTAAGCTATATCTTCGGTTTGTTCGGGCAGCTTAGCGGTTGCGTCTTTGATATACCCAGCGCTTGCAACTGCTCCGTAGCCTAGAGCCATTACTTCAGTACCGTATGCAGCAGCTTCTAGTATTTTACTTGCTCCGTTAAATTGAGGCTCAATAGATTTGGAGAGCGTAAATAGGCCTAACGAAACCCATTGATAGACAGTATTTAACTTTCCTGATTTAGAAGCGTGTATTTCAGATCCACGTTTTTTAGCAATTGCAGTTGCAACTGCATTAACAACATTTTGTGCACCAAATAGTCCAATTGCCTGAATTGGAACGAGTTCTTTTACTGCAAGAATTCCGAGTGCGCCAATAGCTGCAAGTTTGTCCATGCCAGCATCAAGCGCTTCACCTTTAGCACTTTTAGTACCCGTTTTATGCGCAACCATTCCGTCAAAAAGATCTGCAAACCGACCAGCAGTTGTTAGTGCAATACCACGATAGGTGTTTCCATTGTAAATATCCGTAAGCCCAGCAGCAACAAGCGCACCACCAGTAATTGTAATGGCATTTCCGGGAGTAACAAGACCACTCGTACTAGCAGCTATACGCTGAAGACTAGTGTGATCCTCGCTGTCTATTAACTCCCAGTCTGGTTTCTTATCGACACGGTGTAAATTCATTTTTATATAATACCATAAGTACTATAAAAAAGCAATATTAGCCTTGTAAAATACTTGCAAAAAAAGCGTTTATATTGTATCATTATCAAGCTTCGTTGAGTGGAAACGCTCCGACGCACATTGACAGTACAAACTTCTAGATGGGCTTCTTAGGCAAATTAGGTGGTATTTGCCCGATAAGCCCAACTAGAAATGCTAGATTGAGAGCAAAGAAAGCAAGCGATACTGTGGAGAATTTCTTCATTGTAGTAGGCGATGTATCCCGAGATGACAGGCAGCAAGTACGTCTTGAACTGTTTCGTCTTCAAGGACGTGTATTCAACATTGCGATGCAACGCATTGATGCGGCACGCATGATTCATTTCTCAGATCAGATTCATGGTTTGCTCGATAAGCGTGAGCGCCTGATTCAGTTGTATGAGCAGGTTTGCACGCTTCGTGACAAGTACCAGAAGAAAGATCTGGCCAAGGCACAGTTCATCTCTCTTCGTGATTTTGAATCATACGAAAAGACTGGTGACAGCCCTGAAATCACAAAGTTGGACAAAACTATCAAGCAACTTTTCTCTGAATTGGTGAAAGGTCTTGATGCTGAGCGAATCATGGCGATTGTCTTTGAGAGTGGATGCGATGAGTCAGAACTTTTTGACTATTGCTATGCATCGGTTACTCGGATCGAGGATTGCTGTGCCCCAACTTACATCTTCAAGAGTAAGTTGCGGTAAAAGCAAAATCGCATCAGATGCGAAGGGGGGTCGTGGGTTACCATAGCTATAAAGAACATTTCGTACTGGATGCTCCCCCTTCTTTCTTTGCCCACTAGCATCACTTAAGGATGTACTGTCCTTAACCAAAGCACTTATTTAATAATAAGTATTTTGGCTAAGAATAAATTACGTTACAATGTGTTTACCTATGATAAACACAAAAACGGTTCGAATATATTTAACAACCCTGTTAACGCTCAGCGTTATTGACGGAGTTTGGCTGACGTTTATATCCCCAAAAATATATAAACATTATATTGGTTTTTTAATGGCTCCAAAAGTTAGTCTCGCTCCGGCAGTACTTTTTTATTTGTTATTTCCAATCGGCTTAATGATTTTCGTTATTCTGCCAGCGCTACAAAAGAAAAATACCATTAAATTTGCCGCATCAAGAGGGGCGCTCTTCGGGCTGTTCACTTATGCAACCTTTGATCTTAGTTGTCAGGCAGTTCTTCCTCATTGGCCGACCACGATTACCATTATAGATATCGTATGGGGAATGTCTTTATCTGCCGCTATTTCAATAATTAGCTACAGTTTTTCTAAGAAATATATAAAGTAATTTAGTTTTTAGCTTCGTCAGCTGCAGGAGTGCTGGCTGCTTCTGCAGTAGGTGCTTCTGTAGCAGTTTCGGATTCTGGAGCTTCTTCTGATTCTTGGTGAGGTGCGTCAACGATAACAATAACTTGATCTTTATCGACTTCAATTTCGACGCCATTTGGAGGAGTGATATCGCCAATAGTGATTCGATCGTCGACTTCAGTGAGGCTTTCGATTGAAACATTAATGCTATCAGGTAGGTCATTTGGAAGTGCCGCTACTTCTACTTCTTCGATCAATTGGTGGACAAGTAAATTCGCACGGGTAGCAGGAGCGTCTCCTGTGAGTGTCACAGGAACAACAGTGTACACTTTTTCTTTCAGATTAATTGCACCGAATACAATGTGCCGGATTTTGTTCTTAGCTGGATCCACATCAACGTCTTTGATAATGGTTAGAAGCTTGTCGGAGCCAATCGTTACGTTAACAGGATGGTGACGACCCGCTTTTGCGTAAATCTTAGATAGTTCGATGAAATTGCCAGAAACAATCAATGATTCTTTACCAGGTTGGTGAATAACTGCAGGAATAAGACCTTCAGCTTTTAGCTTATTGAGGCCTTTACCAATTACTTCACGTTTATTTAAATCTACTGTGATTACTTCTTTACTCACTAAAAACACTCCATATTTATTCAACCATTGTACCCTGAAACAGCTTAAACTAACAGTGTAATATTTAATTTAACAGCGCTAGTAAATGAATCGTAAAATGGTATAGTTATTACTAAGAATAAGCAGCATTGTAATTCAGGGGACGAGCGTGTCAAAAAAGGGTAAATTAACTCCGAGTAAAATTTTTCTTATAGCCGTAACTTTATTTGTAGTTTTTTGCTTTATTTTATTTTTAATCGTGCGCCACCATACGATAGCGGTACTCACTCCACGGGGGCAAATAGCTCAATCTGAGATGAACTTAATGAAATTTGCAGCTTTTTTAAGTCTTATTGTTATTATTCCGGTTTTCGGAATATTATTTTATATAATCTTTACTTTTCGGGAATCCAAGAAATCTAAAAAATATGCACCTGAATATTCTAACGTATTGCTAGAGCTAATATGGTGGGCAATCCCGCTTGGAATAATTACTGTCTTATCAATCGTTACATGGAACCAAACCCATAAGCTTGATCCATTTAAACCGCTGAGTTCAAATCAAACACCAGTCAGAATTCAAGCGGTAGCAATGAACTGGAAATGGCTTTTTATATATCCAGATTATGGTATTGCAACGGTTAATCAACTAACGATCCCAGTCAATCACCCGATAGACTTTTCTATCACTTCAGAAGGCGCTATGAATTCGCTATGGATACCACAACTTGGTGGGCAAATTTATGCAATGGCTGGCATGAATACGCAGTTGCACCTTATTGCATCAAAACCAGGAATCTATAGAGGAGGGTCGGCTAATATCTCTGGAAAGGGTTTTGCAGGCATGCATTTTGACGTTTCGGCTGTCGATACGCAATCATTTAGCCAGTGGGCCAATTCTATGACATCACAACCGCAAGCACTAACCAAATATACGCTACGCCAACTCTCCCTGCCATCACAGAACGTATCACCCTTCGCATTTGGAACCGTAGAAAATGGATTATTTGATACTATCGTGAATCAATATCTACCATTTCAACAAGACCCAGATAATGGTAAAACTAATACAATGAATGGAATGAATATGTCATCTATGGAGGGAATGTAGTGCTCTCAATCTTTGGCGCTGCTGAAGTGCCCGGTACTGATCGAATGGTCCTTCTCTTCGGGCAGTTAATGGTTGTTGGTGCGGGGCTTTTAATCGGCTTAGCACTTATTTATTTCAAAAAAGTTGGTTGGCTTTGGAAAAATTGGCTCACTTCTGTTGATCATAAAAAGATTGGAATTATGTATCTCGTGGTCGCTGGAGTCATGCTACTGCGAGGACTTGCTGATACGGTGCTGCTTCGCTTCCAGCAGGCTACCTCATCCGGGGCATCTCACGGTATTGTCAGCTCAGATCATTTTCAGCAAATATTTACCGCGCATGGAACAATGATGATCTTCTTTGTTGCTATGGGTCTTGTTTTTGGAATCATAAATCTTATTGTACCGCTACAGATTGGATCCAGGGATGTCGCCTTCCCGCTCTTAAATAACCTCAGTTTTTGGATGTACGTCGCAGGAGCAATCCTGATTAATTTATCACTCGTTTTTGGTGGTGAATTTGCTGCGACTGGCTGGCTTGCTTATCCGCCACTTTCTGAACTGCAATTTAGCCCAGGGGTTGGTGTAGATTATTGGATATGGTGTATCCAAATTGCTGGTATAGGAACGTTACTTTCTGGAATTAATTTCATCACCACAATTCTAACCAAAAGAGCACCTGGAATGACTATGATGAAAATGCCCGTTTTTGTTTGGTCAGTGCTTGCGGCAATGTCGCTTGTTGCAGCAGCCTTTCCGATTCTTACGGTTACACTAGTTCTGCTTACCTTAGATAGAACTATCGGTACTCATTTCTTCACAACAACTGGCGGCGGAAACGCAATGATGTACGTCAATCTAATTTGGGCCTGGGGGCATCCTGAAGTTTATATTTTGATACTCCCTGCCTTTGGTATTTATTCCGAAATTGTAGCAACGTTTAGTCGTAAGCGATTATTCGGCTATGCTTCAATGGTGTATGCAATCATAGCTATCACCGCGCTTTCCTTTGTTGTATGGTTGCACCATTTCTTCACAATGGGTGCAGGTGCGAATGTTAATGCCTTCTTCGGAATTATGACTATGATTATAGCAATCCCAACTGGAGTTAAGGTATTTAATTGGTTGTTTACGATGTATCGAGGGCGAATTAATTTTGCGAGCCCCATGATATGGTTCATAGGTTTTGTTATTACCTTTAGTATCGGAGGAGCTGCAGGAGTTATGCTTGGTGTTCCACCGATCGATTTTCAGCTGCACAACACATTATTCTTAGTTGCTCATTTTCATACCATGATTGTGGGTGGAGCACTCTTTGGCTATTTTGCCGGAATCGCCTATTGGTTCCCGAAGGTATTTGGTTTTAAGCTTGATGAAAAGCTTGGCAAGTTAGCGGCCTATTTGTGGATTGCTGGGTTTATTTGCGCTTTTACGCCGTTGTATATTTTAGGACTCATGGGTGCCACAAGAAGACTTGATCATTATGATGCATCGCTTGGCTGGCAAGGCCTGTTCATCGTGGCAGGCGTTGGTGTTTTAATTATTCTTGCTGGTGTCGGTGTCCAATTACTTATGTTCTACAAATCAATCAGGAATAGGAAGCAGAATATGGATACAACTGGCGATCCATGGAATGGAAGAACGCTTGAATGGTCCACCAGTTCTCCGGCACCAGTTTATAACTTCGCGGTCATTCCAACGGTATCTGATCGTGATGAATTCTATAGAGTTAAGCAACTAAAGTTGAAACTTCCTAAGCGTAAGTTCAGCGCAATTGAGATGCCTAATAACTCTCCATTCGGTATATTTATGGCTGGTTGGGCCCTCATGTTTGCCTTTTCAGTTATTTGGCATTTTCCGCCAACGATTATTCTAGCAGTACTCGGAATTGTGATAACTTTCTTGGTACGATCGTTCAATGACAATACAACCTACCTCATATCTGCAGCAGAAGTTGAGGCAATTGAAAACAAAAGAGTGGGGGCACTGCTATGACAAAAGTTTCACCAATGCATAAAGAAATAGATGAAGAAACAGCAACCTCCCTGCTTGGTTTTTGGGTGTATATGATGACCGACTGTATTTTATTCGCTTCCCTTTTCGCAGTTTTTATTGTTCTAAAAAACAATACAGCAGGCGGAAGAAATGGCGCTGAACTATTTAGTCTTCCCTTTGTTCTGATGCAAACACTCATTTTGCTCACCAGTAGCTTTACGAGCGGTCTTGCAATGTTGGCTGCTCAGCGTTCAAGGATAAAGGATACCTTTATTTGGCTTGGTGCTACTGGAGTACTTGGCGCAAGTTTTCTAGCCCTTGAAATCAATGAATTCGCAAAATTAGATCATAGTGGCAGTTCATGGCGAACGAGCGGTTTCCTCTCCTCATATTTTACTCTTGTCGGTACGCATGGACTGCACATAACAGTTGGTCTTTTGTGGTTAGGTGGAATTCTAGTTTATATTTATAAAAAAGGCCTCAACGAAACATCAGTTAAAAGGCTTACTATGTTTAGTATCTTCTGGCACTTTTTAGACGTCGTGTGGATATTTATTTTCAGCGTCGTATATCTACTGGGGGTTATTTAAAATGGAAAATTCAATGTATAGATCGAAAGCTTTTAAGGCATACGTTACCGGTTTTGTGCTATCTCTTATTTCCACTCTTATTGCTTGGAGTGTTGTTAATGCTCACGTAACAAGCGGGCACCGCCGCTATTCGCATTTATTCATTAATGTCCTTGTATTGTCATTGGCAATCTTGCAGTTGGTAGTGCAGCTCATTTTCTTCCTCCATCTTGGTCGAGAGAAAAAACCGCGATGGAATTTACAAGCGCTTCTTGCAGCTGTCGGCATAATAATAATCCTAGTAGTTGGATCAATCTGGATTATGAATAATCTTAATTACTCAATGATGAATATGGTACCAACGCAGGAAGATCAGCCATTTTAATCGTGCAGCTTACGGCTCATGCCAAAAAACAGATAAATGAATACTACCGTCTTACGAAGCCGGGCATAATTTATGGTAATGCGCTCTCGATTATTGCTGGGTTTCTGCTTGCTTGTACCCATCATTTCAGCCCAACACTCTTTGCGGGCACTTTGATCTCTATTTGCCTCGTGATGGCTTCTGGTTGTGTTTTCAATAACGTGCTAGATCGAAAAATAGACGTTAGAATGGATCGCACTAAAACGAGAGCCATAGTTTCTGGAAAAATCTCTGTAAAGAATGCACTTATTTACGCAACGATACTCGCGTTGCTAGGATTTTATCTTTTGATGCACATAACAAACGATGTTACTGTGCTGCTTGGTCTAATTGCTCTTGTTGATTACGTCCTTATCTATGGGCTTGCGAAACGCAAAACAATACGCAGTACTGAAATTGGTGCAATCGCCGGTTCTCTTCCGCCAGTAGCAGGCTTCACTGCAGTAACTGGATCAATAACAACACCCGCTATACTTCTTTTTTTGGCACTGACTGCTTGGCAGATGGCTCATTTTTATGCCATTGCGTTATTTCGACACAATGACTACCTGAGCGCCGGTTTGCCGGTAATTTCCGTGAAACGTGGCGTTCGCACAACTCAAAAACTTATAAAATTGTATATTGGTATATTTTTCGTAGTGGTACTTTTATTTAGTGTATTTAGTTATACGGGAACAATCTATACGGTTGCGCTTACCGTAGTTAGCGTGTGGTGGTATTTAAAAGCCTTAAAGAGTGCATCGATACGTGATAGCGAGAAGTGGGCGCGAACGGTCTTTAAGGCCTCTTTAATTGTTCTTCTGACCTTCTGTTTCTTTGTATCCTTTGGAAGACACTTAGGATAGGATATTTACGGCTCGCGCGGTGACGAGCGCTACGGTAAGTAACGATACTACGGACTGAGTTCCCATGAGCGCTTTAACGCGATGAGTAAGCGGCATGACGTCAGTTGGGCTAAACGCAGAAGCATTTGTCACTGAAACATATAGGTAATCGAAAAAGGTAGGTCGCCACTGTTCGATGATATGTTTCATTTCCATTTGTGGAAACAAAAAATGGGCTTTTGCATCTTCTTTGAAGTGTCCGGTGAGTCCGGGACTATCGATTTCCCAGTACCATAATCCGAACATTATAATATTGGTAAGAAAAATTGATACTGCAGCAAATAAAAGAGTTTTTCCTGGAAGTGTTGTGCCGGCTACGAGATCTCGCGAAACAAGTACTAGGGAAGAAATGTTGGCTAGAGTAACGATAGAT
>CAIRQE010000032.1 GCA_903880655.1 uncultured bacterium | reverse complement strand
GTGGTCTAACGTGCACCCCAGTAAAATTAAAAGACATAATACTCAAGACAACTAGTTGCGTCTTTGCGATTCGAGGGAGATTTTTTGACGTTTTGAGTGGTTCTTGTAGTGTTTGAAGGCATCATACTTGCCACGCTGCGCGGCAATATTGTAAAAAGGGGACCTTGCGTACCAAAGTAGTTTTGATTTTTTACTATACTCACGGTCGTGTCTAATGAACGCATAGTCGGCACGCGTAGGACGAACCCACCCTAATACTAACGATCGTATTGAGGGGCTCGACTGTAGAAGAGTACTTTCCTGTAAGCCGACATATTCATCAAATTTTCTCCTATAATATTCACGGATTGTATATTCGTTTGAATGCCATACTATGCCGAGTGGTGTGTAAGCTTTTAGGTACCCGTGTTTCTGCATGTCTTTAGCCAGTGCTTGATCCTCTGCGTAATTGACGTTTCTAAAAGGGACTTCACCCACCAATAGATCACGTCGAACAGCTGAATTAACGTCCGAAAAAAAAGTATTAATGGGGTTTGTTGCAATCCCGTCAACTAGTGATTTGGAACGATGGATAACTAAAGAATCTGAAGCGCCGAGCCCACCGAATACACTTGCAACCTCTCGCTTAATTGTTGCTGCTGCATTAGGACGAGGTATCTGACGACCAAACACACAACCTACCTTAGGGCTAATAAAAAAAGGTTCTAGCATGTTGATTATCCATCGATCGTTTGCTGGCGATGCATCTTGACTTAAGTAGAGCATAAACTCACCCTTTGCCATGTGTGCAGCTTTGCCTCTGGTGGCCCCATGACTGTACTCGCTGTTCATGATAGTATTCAACTTAATCTTATCTCCATAGCTTTTCAAAATCTCGATGCTTCCATCCCTAGAGCCTGAATCAGTAATCAGTAGCTCTAGTTCATAACCATCTGGGAGCTGCTGAGCGAGAATCATATTTATACACTCGCGCAAATAATTAGCACCGTTAAAAACTGGTATAAAAACTGAGATATATTTATGTGATACTTTTGACATAATCCCACGTCTTGGCGACGCCCTCTTCCAGCTTTGTTTTCGGGTGAATATTAAATTCTTTAATAAAGCGGTGGTTATCTAGTACACTCTTATGAACAAAAGTGAGAGGTGTGTTTAGGTATGTCTTTTTGGGTACGTGATTTGTGCATTTTTCAATTGATTTTACAATCTGATTCACACTTGTACCTATGCCGCTGCCTAGGTTGTAGGTTGAGAATTTATTGTTCTTATCGAAAGAACCTGCCATCATTTCAATTAAATCATCGATATAAATATAATCTCGGATCATGCTTCCATCGCCGAATATGGTTAAAGGTTCTTTCCGGGCAAACTTGTTCATAAAGATAGGAATAACTCCCTGTTTACCATGTATATTCTGACCTGGCCCATAAGGGTTCGCAATTCTATACACAATATAATCTAGTCCCGCACTAAATTTAAAATATCTAAGATAGCTCTCAATGGTCAGCTTACCTATGCCGTATGGTGATCTTGGAGCCGGTACTGACATTTCGTTAATTGTTTCGCAGTCGATATCACCGTATACGGTGCCTCCCGAAGACGGAAAGATAACTTTTTTGACTCCTTTTTCTGAACATAGCTGGAACAGCTCAACGCTGCTCCTAATATTGGTGTCGATGTCGATAAAGGGGTCCTTATTTGAGGTTGCAGGATTAGTGGCTGAAACCAAATGAAATACATAATCAATCCCAGTCAGTACTGCTGATACTTCTTCGCGGTTAAAGAAATTACCAGCAACGATCTCTACATTCGGATAGTTATGGAAAGGATGATCCAGTCCAACCTGATGATTTGAGAACCTATCAAATGCAACTATTGAATTTTCGAGTGACTCAGCAAGCTTTTTTACCAAGTGCTGCCCAATAAATCCATTTGCACCAAAAACAACAATTTTAGTCATGCTTTCTCGTTTCACGTTCTATTATACTCACAAATTTTTTGCCAGATTCATTCCAGCTATCCGTTTCAAGGCTTTCTGAAGCTTTTCTGGCATACTCAGCACTGTTTTTGCGACTAACCACCCTGGAAAGTGCACTAGCTAGTGCGACAGGATTAGCTGCAGAGTAAACAATGTACGGGTTATTTGATACTAAAGTATTGTTTTCGCCATCATTAACTACCGGTATTGTGCCACTTCCTATCAATTCAAGTGGCAATAGGGACATGTTGGTAAACGACATTACTAGACCCGCCACACAACGATTATATAGTTCATTTAATTGGCCAAGTTCCAAAGTTTTTAGATTATGGTAGGGGAATGGTATGTCATATGCTGAAACATCCCAGCCTGCGAGATTAATCGTATAGTCTGGGTGCTTTTTATGGAAGAGATCGAGTGCCATAATACCGATTTCGAAGCCACGTCGTTCTGTATAGGGGCGGGCATAAAAGAATATTTCTTTTCTTTTTTTCGCGTTCTTAAAGCTATACACGTCTTTGTCGGAACCAAAATCAAAGTGATCGGTTTCCATGCCGTAATCTCGCTTCAGCTTAGTTGCCAGCCAGTTGCCGGCTGTAACACCGTAGAAACCGAATCTATAAGTGTTTTCGGCTAGAGTGGATAGGCTGCCAGTAGCATAAAAGTATGGTTCATAGTCCTGGACAAAATAGAATCTTTTGCCCTCTATCCTTGCATTAAATGAGGCATATGCTGTTTCCCAGCTTGTTGCCAGTATCCCATCAGCCGGCTCCATCTCGTCGCCACTATCAATCCATTCCATTTCAGCATTGAGTTTTGGGTAGGAATCACCCATCAATACTTTGATGTCGCTAATTTTTCCAGGAGCGTGCTGCGTATATATATAGATTCGATTATTGTGACCAGCTTCCTCTAGGTATTTAATAAAGCGAAATATATTTAAATGGCCACCGCTCCCTTTTCCGGGCGGCGGCATGAGCCAGTTGAATGTAAGCTTGTCTTTTTTAGTTCCAGGCCACGACTTTTTCTTTAAAGTGTAGTCGGCTTGAAGTGCATCTTGGTATTTAACCTTGGTATAAATTAGGTGTTTGGTGTTAACATGCTTCTTATTTGAGAACTTAGCTAGTTTCTTCTCGGTAAATCTTAATACAGTAAGTGCGAAACCGACTAACCCATCATTTCTCAGAACCTTTAGGCCAACTTTCAATTTTACACCGATTTTTTTGTGTGACATCAATCTGTTAATTGTACATCATAACACTGTGCTAGACAAACATCATTTGATGGTATTGGAGAGCACTAGCTTATGTTTGTTCCTGTATTAAAGCTTTGTAAATTTGAAGTGCTCATGTTTATTATTTAAGGGTTTGATTGATTGTTGTCGCGGAGTAGAATTATTCAGGATATGTTGTCTATGGATCGATCATTTACGACAACTACCTGGCAAAAAATATTTTGTACCGCGAAATGCTTACTTAATGGCATCGACGTCATTGACTATAACGCGTTCTTCATTGTAAGCCGAAACAACTATGGCAAAACTTCATAGTTTAATTTTACTATACTGCTACACGGCCTTCTCTTTGGCCGTTAGTAATATAGTGCATATAATAAGCGGGTAGGTTATTGCCAAATGCTTTCTGTAGATCTGCATATCTATTTTTGTAAATAAATACATTAAAGGTTGTACTGGCTTGTCTACCTTCCCTCATGCCAAATGTGACAAAATGTTGCAAAGCAGCATTATCGTCGGATCCAAATGCATTCTTAATATCGCTGTATGTTGATGTATAAGTATTAAAATTGTACACAGCTGCATAATCAACTCCATCCCGTACGCTAGTGCCGACAAAAGCATCTGTGTTAGCAACGCGACCTTCACGCTGACCATTTACCAAATAGTGCATATAGTATGCTTTGAGGTTGCTACCAAAAACGGCGCGCAAATCAGGGTATCTGTCGCGGTAATAGCTGACATTAAAGTTAGGGTTGGCTACGCGTCCCTCATTCATCCCGCTATTTATGAAATGCAGAAGTGCGCCCGTATCATCATTCTTGCTGCCAAAAACATTCTGAAGATCAGAATATGTCGACATATACGTAGAGTAACTATAGATGCTCGTGTAATCAATGCCGTTGTATGACGTTACGGGGTTGAAGGTGGGTGTACCGGTGGCCACGCGACCTTCACGCTGCCCATAGTTTATGTAATGCATATAGTACGGCACCAAGTTCGTTCCGTATATCCATCGTAAATCCTGATAGTTCTGACGATACGTTTGTACGTTGAAGTTTGCGGCAGCCTGTCTACCTTCCTTCATGCCATATGCAATGAAATGATTAAAACCACAAGCTCGGTCATTATTACAGGCTGTGGCGACGTCTGTGTTGTTGGTGAAATAGAATGAAGCATCAAAGACAGCAGAATAGTCTATGCCGTTATAGATATAGCTATAGATTGAATCTATGCCAAAAAAGTTTTGAAAAATTTGATCAAAGCTCTGTAGGTAGGGCGTATAGCTATAAAGTGAAGCTGTTGCACCGTTAGCAAGTGTTACAACGCTGTTGTCACTTAAAGTAATTATGCCACTATATGTAGAGGGGGTTCCACCCTGAACCCTGGGGCGAGTTCCCGCAGTCATGAACCCAAAATAGATTACCGTATTATCTCCATCCCAGTTGATATTTCCATCACCTTCCGACCTATGTCTAGCGAAAGAAAGTTGCCATGCCCCATGGCTTACCTGAGCAGAAAAACCAATGTTTTTTGCTTGAGCAACACAAGTTTGACTCACGCCTCCCGCTAAATCTGGAGGTACTCCCCCTGAGTATGTCGCAGAGTTAATAATGTCTAAATATCCATATGGATAGGTCGCACTTCCGGGACAATTATAGCCCATCGAAGACCAAAGTTTCCAGTTTGAGCAACCTTGACTTCCGTCAACTAACTGTTCTTCCTTTTGAAGGGTAGTTAATAAGACTTGTGGGTTGATTTGCCATAGTGTGGAAGAATCTTTTATAACTTGTGCCGCGGATACAAGCGTACCATATGATGACCATGAAATAGGGTCGGGAGCCCTATAGTTACTCAAACAGCTATTAGGAAATTGATTGAGGAAAGATTGTATTTGATTGGTGGACATGCTGCTTGTGTTATCAAATACGTAATTATCTATCAAATTATAGTTATCAGCCCTTACTGAATGAGTTTCCATTAAAGCTAAGTTTAAAACTGAAAAAACCGAGACGATTAAGCAAAGCAATACCTTAACTTTTATTTTTTTCATTTTATTACCTCTAGAAATTCTTTGTGAGAAATCCCTATTTTCGAATTTTGAGTTACAACGGCTTCAACTTCCCACTGGCCTAGAGATAGTCCAATTTCATTCGCACTCCAGTTAAAAATAGCTAGACCAGAGGCTCCCGTATCTTGAGAGTTTAAATATTTAACAACAGACCCCTGGGTGAGTCTAATATTGCATAATCCATTTGCAATTGTCTGACATATAGACTCCAGACTGGGTCCACGCGAGAGAGATACAGTCTGCACGTTTAGAAGTTGGCCCGCAGGCGGCTGGATCGGCGTATTTGTGGAATTAAGATTAGAATCTTTTTTATTAGAATTTAAGGTGGGGCTGTATTGTTTGTTCTGGTTTGAAATCACTACCTTATTAGGAGTTACGAAAGATTTCTCTGTAGTAAAAATTTTAATAGAAAAAATAGCTAATGGAACCAAAAAAAATGTTAAAAAAATTAACAAAACGTAGCGCGAATTATCTTTATTTATTTTTTTTCTTTTCATAATTTTTTTATCCAACATCTCTATTTTAGCATAAATTATGCTTACTTCTTGAGTTGAGCGAGAAGATATTTTCCGTAACCACTTTTGATTAAGGTTTGCGCTAACTTAGCTAACTGAGAATCATCAATAAAACCCTCTTTCCAGGCAATCTCTTCTATGCATCCTATTTTAAGCCCCTGACGCTCTTCTATCACTTGGACAAACTGTGCAGCCTGATTCATGCTTTCAAATGTTCCTGTATCAAGCCATGCAGTTCCTCTGTCCAAAAGGCAGACCCTTAATTTATTTAAGCTTAAATAGGCATTATGGATTTCAGTGATTTCAATTTCACCTCTTTCACTGGGCTTAACATCTTTGGCGATTTTAGACACATCATTATCAAAAAAATATAATCCAGGAATAGCAAAGTTACTCTTTGGTTTTTTAGGTTTTTCTTCAATACTAGTTACTTCATCCTTTGAATTAAACTCGACTACACCATATCTCTCTGGATCAGAAACCTGATATCCGAAAACTACTCCGCCATCTACCTCAGTATATTGTTTTAATTTTTCTCCCATTTCTGTGCCATAAAAAATATTATCTCCAAGTATCATAGCGACTTTATCTTTACCTATAAAATTTTCACCTAAGATAAAGGCGTCAGCTAATCCTCGCGGCTTTTCTTGTGCAATGTAGGTGAACTTACAGCCTATGTGCTCGCCGCTCCCCAGCAGCTGTTCGAAACGGGGAAGATCATGAGGTGTACTAATTATTAAAATATCTCTTATGCCGGCACTCATTAGAGTACTGAGCGGATAATAGATCATTGGTTTGTCGTAAATTGGCATCAACTGTTTGCTGGTTGCAAGAGTGATAGGATAGAGTCTAGTGCCTGACCCCCCGGCTAAAATAATTCCTTTCATTGTTCCTCCTTTATTTTCGTAAAATATTCATTAAAAGCAATCCGCCAGTCTCTGGGCTTAAGACCAGTTTTTTTAATTTTTTCGAGTACAAGCTGTCCGTTTAACGGCCTAGGTGCTATTCCTGATTTGCCGGAATAGTACTCTTCTGTCGTAAGAGATTTTATATCTTCTGCAGACTCACCCATCTCTTCGTATACCAATTTTGCTATATCTGACCATGACGTCACAGGGCCATCATTCGTGAAGTTATATATACCGTATTCATGTTCATTTTTTACTAGATAATGAACTGCATTCGCTAAATCATCTGCAAATGTTAGTCTTCCGAATTGATCACCAACTACGGAAGGCTTGATTTTTTTTAAAGCAAGTTCACTCATGGTTTTAATAAAATTTTTACCTTCCCCGATGACCCAGCCTGTTCGAACAATATAATGTTTTGGCGCTAGTTGCGCAGCTAAGTCTCCAGCTGCCTTCGATTCTCCATAAGCACTAAGTGGAGTAAATGATTCTTCTTCATCGTGACCTGTCGTTGTTCCATCAAATACATAGTCACTCGAAATGTGCACAAGTTTAATGTTATTTTCTCTTGCAGTCTTGGACAATAACATCACTGCTTTTGCATTTACTTCCCACGCAACTTTTCTGCCTTCTGAAGTTTCCGATCCATCAACATTAGTGTATGCCGCAGCATTGATTATTAGTTCGTAATCATTCCAGTCTATTTCTTTATAGGAACTTAACTTGGTGATATCGAAAGTATCTATATCGAAAAATTCAGCATTTTTGAAATATTTTTTGAGAGCAATACCAAGCTGACCTTTACCTCCAGTAACTAAAACCTTTTTGGGCTTAATGAGAGAGGCTTTGCTTAGGATTGGATTAAGCTGATCCTTTTCCGAGATAATTGATTCACTTTCGGGAATTGGCCATGGAATGTTGATTTCCTTATCAAAAAGGTTAACTGAAGAATATTCTCCTCCGGGTCTCCAGTGCTCATTTACTAGATAACTGTACACTGTATTATCTTCAAGAGTTTGATAGCTATTACCAACGCCACGAGGCACAAGTATAGCCATATTTTCATCCATTTCAATCGAAACAACTTTATTTTTATTTCCTTCTCGCATATCTACCCATCCACCAAAAACTTTTCCGCTTGCAACTGAAACTAATTTATCCCAGGGTTCAACGTGTATTCCGCGAATAGTACCTTTTTTCTTATTAAAAGAAATATTGTTTTGGATAGGATTGAAATCTGGAAGACCTAAACGGGTCATTTTATCTTTTTGCCAATTTTCTTTAAACCAACCCCTTGAGTCATAATGCACGGGAAGATGAATAACTAGAAGTCCTGGAATAGCTGTTTGCTCAATCGCTAAATCTTTATTTTTCAATTTTTGAATACCTTATCTCAGTGGTTTTTTTATCTTCTTCCCACCAAACTCGGTTATTTTCATACCAACTAATTGTATCCTTGAGACCTTCTTCAAAATTAGTATATCTAGGTGCCCAGCCAAGATCAGTGCGCAACTTTGTGGCATCTATTGCGTACCTCAAATCATGACCTTTTCTATCATTAATATGCTCATAAAAACCAGGTTTTTTATTCATAAAACTAAGTATCAGTGAAAGTACTTCTTTATTACTTTTTTCTCCATTTGCACCAATCATATACGTTTCACCAATTTTCCCTTTATCTATGATTAGGTGGACCGCGCTATTATGATCATCAACATGGATCCAGTCGCGAACATTTTCTCCTGATCCATATAACTTTGGTTTTTCATTATTTAAAATATTCGTAATTTGTCTAGGTATAAATTTTTCAACGTGTTGATAGGGGCCATAGTTATTGCTGCAGTTACTGATAGTTGCTTTTATTCCAAAGCTTCTCACCCAAGCCCTAACAAGTAAGTCGCTGCTAGCCTTTGTGGATGAATAGGGGCTTGATGGATTGTATGGAGTTTTTTCAGAAAATTTATTTGGGTCATCAAGTTCCAGGTCACCGTACACCTCATCCGTACTTATGTGATGTAATCTTTTCTCGTATTTTTTTACTGCCTCAAGTATTCTGAATGTCCCTATAATATTTGTATTAATAAATGGCCAAGCATCTTCGAGGGAATTGTCATTATGTGATTCTGCAGCAAAGTGGACAATGATATCATTGTCCTGCACTAATTTCTCTATTATTTCTAAATCAGTTATATCCGCTTTGACAAAAGTAATTGAATCTTTGATATCATCTAGAGTCCTAGGATTTCCAGCATAGGTCATATTGTCTATAACAGTAATCTCATATTCTGGCCTTTCCTTCAGTGTTAACCGAACAAAATTACTACCGATAAAACCTAAGCCGCCAGTTACGAGCATTCTAATCATATATCTATAATAACTTAATTCAATTCGCATTAATCTAAAAAATAGTATTTTACAATAGTTTCTTCACTCAATTGTCGAGCAAATATTACGACTAAAGATGTCCCTCGAAAAATTATTGCTAAATCGAGATACTTCTTGGTGATTCCATTCAATCCTTAGGCCTTTTTCAACTGCCTCAACTAGGCTCTGGGTTGTTTGTTTTTCAAAAAGTATTCCGGTGTCTTTATTTATATAATCAAGGGCTCCACCACCATTGTAGGCGATTACTGGAGTGCCTGATGCTAAAGCCTCAACCGGGGCTATCCCAAAATCTTCAATACCTGGAAACAAGAAGAGTTCAGATTTACTTAATATCTCTGCGATTTCATCTGTCATTAAATTAGTTTTAAAAGATACATTTTTATGGCCTTCTGCTTGCCTTAAAAGATCTTTATGCAAAGGCCCATTTCCGATTACGGTCAGCTTTTTATTAAGCTTAATTGCAGCACTGATTGCAAGATCAAACCGTTTGTAGGGTACTTGTCGCCCTACAATAACGAGCCCATCTCTTTTTTGGTTTATATTGTTTTTTTGAAATTGTTCGACATCAACCGGCGGATAAATGACGATGGAATCTCG
This sequence comes from uncultured bacterium, assembly GCA_903880655.1. Classification (GTDB taxonomy): domain Bacteria; phylum Patescibacteriota; class Saccharimonadia; order Saccharimonadales; family CAIOMD01; genus CAIOMD01. The sequence continues at coordinate 3,095 of CAIRQE010000032.1, read as the reverse complement.
GCCGTAGTATTCTTTAATTTTTTTCTGAATGTGAGATGAGTTTGCGATCATGATGTCAGGCTGCTGAGCGACGCTGTAGTCCCATTTGCGCATAGGTTTTACAAGAATACGGAGGCCTAGTCGAGCGAGGGGGTTAAGTATTCCAAAGCCAGGATTTTTGATGTATTCATCGTATCGTTGCCAATAATAATGAGTGGGGGAATGACAATAAGCAATGTGTACCGCACCTTTTTTGAGTTTTTTAACAGATTTTGCTTCTGCGCCACTGGAAGATATGACGATATCGTACTGCGTGAGATTGAGGCCTTCAAAAGCAAATCTTCTGAGTAGCGGGAGAAATTTACGAAAGGTAGAATTCTTTGGGAGTTTCTGTAGCCACGTAGTACGTACATCAGCATCTTTGAACCAATCAATTTTTGAAGGGTCATACTGGCTCGTATAGATCGGTGCATCTGGATAAAGATTATGAAGCGCCAGTACAACTTTTTCAGCTCCACCAATTGTTGTTAACCAATCGCAAACAATGGCGATTTTTTTATCGGGCACCACGGCCTCCAAGAACGTCTTTGAAGGTTCTAAATATTATTTTTAGATCAAGCCAAAAGCTCCAGTTTTGCACATAATAAAGATCAAGCGCCCGACGTTCTTCGAAACTAATATCACGTCGTCCTGAAGTTTGCGCAAGACCCGTCAGCCCAGACTTAACACTCAATATGAGGTTCTTGTATGGATAGTTCTCCAGCTCCTGCGGTACAAGCGCTCTAGGGCCCACAAGGCTGATGTCGCCGCGAAGAATGTTGTAGAGTTGCGGTAATTCATCAAGGCTGGTAATGCGAAGTATTTTTCCAATTGATGTTACTCTCGGATCGTTCTTGAGCATATCGCCATTTTCTCGATATTTTTTAGCAAGCTCCGGTTTACCCATTTTCTCAAAAGCCTGTTCCGGACTAAGGCCAGAATATTTTTTCTTCATGCTTCTAAACTTATAGATCGAAATGGTTGCATTAAAACGACTCAGCCGATCCTGTTTGAAAAAAGGATTTCCAAAGTCACTAAAGAATATGATGAGTGCGATGAGCAAGTAGATGGGGGATAAAACGATGAGCATAATGAGTGCGAAGAAGATGTCGAAAAGTCTTTTTGCAATACGCCCCCAACCAAGAAGGGCAGTTTGATGTATTGAAACAACGGGAAAGCCCTGAAATAGCTCCACTTCAACTTTATTAGATAGAATTCCTTCATGTGCGGGAACGAACTTAAAGCTGAGATGATTGGATTGAGCAAGGGCTAGTGCATATTCTGCTTCCTGTGTATTTCTTTCAGAGGCCACAAAAATAACACTCGTTATTTTAAGGGCGCTTATTTTACTTGCGGCCTCAGTAATTGAAGTAAAGTGTTTGCCGCTAAAAAGACTGTTAGTCTTCCCGGAGACAATACCCATAATTTTGTATCCTGTTTTTCTAGGATTATCCATTGTTTTAATCAGGTTATTGACTGGTTTTCCGTCACCAACAACAAGTACTCGACTTATGCCATAGCCCCAGCGCCAAAGAGTAGTTCGAAGTCCACGCATTGCAGTTCGCTCAACTAATAGCAGTGCAATGCTAAGACCGAGTGCATAGACAGGTACAAGACGTGCTGGGAAGATAGTCGTTTTTGATGCAAAGTCGTAGCTTATGACGACCATAATGCCGAGGACGCTGCCAAGTAAAAGTCCCGCAAATTCTTTTATTCGGTATTCATAGACAGATTTTCTGTACAGACCAAGTGAGGCAAAAACGAGCAACCATATAGGAGTAAGGGCAAACCATATCTTAAGATACTGGTAAGCGCCAATCTTATTTATAAGCGGCCGTGCGTCTAGTGACACTCGAAAGATATAGGCAAGGCCAAAAGCAGCAAGCAGCGCTAGAAAATCTGCAAAAATGAGTCCAAGTGCATAGATGACTGAAAAGTTATTTTTCATTATAGTACCTCTAGTATAAATTATGTTTCACTTTAGAGCCATGTTATATTGGTTGCAAATGAAGGGTATGCAAAGAACGAAAAACAGGACGCTTTTAAAGAAGCGCAAGTACGATGATCTTAAAGAGGTTTCCCTAGATCCTGCGCACTATGGAGTAGTGCTGCAGCCAGCCAGCCAACTCACCTATCAATACATGGCAGACCTTATTTATGAGGTAGTTACAAAGAAGTTAAAAAAAGATCCTAGAGACGTTTCGGTACTTGACTGGGGTGCCGGAAAAGGGCAGATCAGCTACTTCTTAAGCAAAAAAGGTTTTAAGAATATATCACTGGCTGAAATTGAGGGATATCCTCACACTTCTTTATGGAAAAAAATGAATGCAAAGAAAGTGGTGCTGAAAAAAGATGAGAAACTTCCTGTTCCGTCCAAATCTTATGACATTGTAATTTCTGCCGGAGTACTCGAACACGTCCCCCATGACCAGGCTTCGCTTGGCGAATTACAGCGAGTGCTCAGTGATGATGGTTTACTTTTTTGCTTCAATTTGCCGGCTAAACTAGGCCTCATTCACCAATTGAGCAAAATCTTGGGTGATAATTATCATGATCGTTTATATTCAAAGAAGGAAGTTAAGTATCTTTTGAAACGAACAGGATTAAAGCCGCTTCTTATATATAGAAGACAACTACTGCCTAAGAAAAAGTTCAATTACAAAAACCCTATAAAAATGGATATACTTGACTCTATCCTCAGCATGATTCCTTTTATTTCTCTTGGCGCGGCAAGCCTCGAGTTTGTAGCTGAAAACCAAAATTGCCATATACAAAAAGGATAATATGCAAGAAATAAAACAACTGTTCAAAAAAAAGAAACTCTCTCCCGATTCCTTATTGCTCGGCATATTTCTGTTAATCGTGGCCCTGCTTCCGGTGCATGCAATTTTGAGCACTTGGGCAATTAGTAATTTTGCCCATCAGGATATTTTTAAGTCTTGGAAGGAAATACTTGTATACGGAGCAGCCTTTCCACTTATTCTTTGGGTTAGCTATAAAAAGCCGCAATTAATCCTTGGCATCTTGAGGAAAAAAATTAATATCGTAGTACTTTTATTTATTGTCATGAATTTGAT
>CAIRQE010000031.1 GCA_903880655.1 uncultured bacterium | reverse complement strand
TAACACCCGAACCGTGACGGTAAACAAGTGGCTTTGCAAGAAGAAGTGTTGTGCTACCTGGAACCCATGAGGTAGAAACTTGAACGTACTCGTCCTGTTGTCCATCCCATTAACATTCCAGCTAAAAATATTCATACTCTATACATTGTACTCGAGAATTAAAATAATTTCTTGATAATGTTCTTGCGTTGTCCCGATCGGTATCGCGTTTTTTTATTTTCTGCCTTTTATCGAATTTCTTAAGACCTTTAGCGACGGCAATTTCAATTTTTATAAATCGCCCATTAGTAAGAATTTTTAAGGGAATAATAGTTAAACTTTGCTCTTTAGCGGTAGCAAGTTCAACAATTTCTTTTTTCTTTAACAGAAGCTTTCTTGATCGTATTTGCATGACCTCGTTGAGGACTGTTTTATTTGCATTCGTTGGATTTATCATGGCATTGTAGAGCCAAATTTCACCATCTTTTATATTAACGAAAGCGCCACGAAGCTGGCCGTGTCCATGACGAAGGCTTTTTACTTCTGCACCAGTGAGAACTAGACCTGCCATAAACGTTTTTATGATTTCATAATCTCGTTTTGCTTGTTTGTTCACCACCTGCGATTTTGGGGCTGCTTTTTTATTTGCCATGTTTTTATTGTACAACAGGGGTAGATTTAGTGCTATTTTAAATTTTTGGCTGCATTCTCTTGATTAACCTGCTGGACAGCTTTTAATACGGTATTCCATAACGAAGGATCATTGAATTTAGTCTTTTCGTAGTACCAATATTCTCCGCCCCATAGGTCAATATCTTTAAATCCTGTATCTTTGCCGTATTTAATTCTTTCTCCTAGAAGTTTTGCATTCATTGATTTGCTCAGTTCGGTCTGTGATGCCGAAAGAACTCCGGTTGGCGGCCAGGGTTCAGCCTGTAGTTCATGAAGCATACTGCTTTTACCGGTAACGATTTCTGTCATTGCAGCTCGCCAGGTATACCACCATGAAGGGAATGGATAATCGAAATAATTGTGAGTGATAGTTTTGTCATAAACTAATTTATAGACTGAGACTCCATATTGATCAGGCCGTGGTTGACTGACAGGAATACCGAGATAATTATTAGACAAGCTAATAATTATGGGTGTGTTTGAGTCAAGCGATTTAACGAGGTTAAATTCATCGATAAGGCGACCTTTTGTTGAATCTGGGCAATTCGCAAAAACACTTAAATAATATTCATTCTCTAATTGATAGCTAACAAGCGAAGGATTATCTTTATACCTGTTTATAACAGCAGTCATGTAATTCTTTAGTTGTGGGTACCAAACAGAAGTCGGCTCGCTCGATGCCCATGAAGGCATATGGCACTCAGGCCAGCGAGGCTGACGAAGTCCTATTGATAGGGTAACGGTCCCATGCACTGCATTTACTTGTTGCATCTCCCAATCAAGTTCCGTGAAGTCATATACTCCGGGGCTTTTTTCTATATCTTCCCAATAACTTACAAGCCTAAATCTTTTAAATCCTAAGTCATCTCGGAGTGCCATCATTGTTTGGTGAGGATCTAGCCCCAGATAGTTCGCATAATCTGCAATGAAAGTAACTCCTAGATGAATTGGTTCATTTTTATGTTTTTGCTGATACCAATAGGCTAATCCGTACGCTTGTGCGCAAAATAGGAAGAAAATTGTAATAACTAGTATAAAAAAACGTTGAAATCGTCTCAGCGACTTCCACCATACCCTTATTTCACTAGGATGATACTTGGGTCGAGGTTTTTTAATTGGCTTCTTCGTAGCTTTAGCTGATTTATTTTTTTCCATAGTGAGTGTCGTATACTATACGTATATATATGGTATCAAATAAAAAGCTTAAGGTTAGTATAATAATCCCTGCATTTAACGAAGAATCAGTTATTGAGTCTTGTCTGCAGGCATTGGCGAAGCAAACAATTCCTCCTTTTGAGGTTATCCTCGTAGATAATAACTCTACCGATAAAACTGATGAAATTGCCAGGCAGTTTCCTTTCGTCAAAATACTCACAGAAAAAAAACAAGGAATCATCGCTGCTCATCACAAGGGTTTTGATTCTGCTAAAGGTGATATTTTTGCTCGAATAGATGCAGACACGGTTGTTTCAAGAACATGGGTGGAAAGAATACAGAAGAATTTTGAAGAAGATCCTGCGTTGAGCGCACTAACAGGGCCTGGCGGTGTTTATGAAATCGCTTTCAGAGATTTATATCCTGGTCTTTTTTTCAGCAAATATTATTTCTTGCTTGGAAAAAAAATATTAGGATTTCAGATTTTATGGGGTTCAAATATGGCGATAAGAAAAGATATGTGGGAATTGATTAAAGACGCGACTTGTAAAGATGAAAGTATCGTTCACGATGACGTAGATATATCGATTCTTATTCATGAACACAGAGGAAAAATTAAATACGATCAGTATCTTAAGGTATATATCCACGGCATGCGTTTCGTGAATCTGGTAAAAGTTGCAGAATACCACCGAAAAATGGTTAAGACTCGTAGTCATCATAAAAATAGAGGAAGTCTGGTAATCTAAATACGTATGGAAGATTTTATCCTTAATAATTTTAATAGTCTTTCAGCTGATCAGATCAAGAAAATTTCAGCTCTTGAAAATCTGTACAGTGAATGGAATGCAAAGATTAATGTTATTTCAAGAAAAGACATGGATAATTTTTATTCGCATCATGTTCTGCATAGTATGCTCATCGCGAAAGTCATTTCTTTCGTACCCGGTACTAAAATTATGGACCTTGGGACGGGTGGCGGATTCCCCGGAATTCCACTAGCAATACTTTTTCCGGAAACTAAATTTCTTCTCGTAGATTCAACGAACAAAAAGTTGATAGTTGCTCAAAGTATTGCCGATGAAATAGGGCTTGATAACATACAAACTATGCATGCTCGTGCTGAGGATATAAGCGATTCTTTTGATTTCGTTGTTTCAAGAGCTGTTACTAAACTTGATGTTGCTTGGGAGTGGGCTCAAAAAAATATATCCAAGATAAATAAAAATGAACTGCCTAACGGACTTCTGTATTTAAAAGGTGGCGACATCAGTGCAGAAGTACCCAAGAGAGTTTCCATAAAAAAATGGAACCTCAGCGCATTTACTAAAGTTCCATATTTTGAAGAAAAGTCTCTTATTCTAGTTACTGATCAAATTCTGAAAAATTAATTTCAGGCAAGATGACCATTATGCCGTCATCAAAAGCTTCTTCGCTTATTTCACCATGTACATGTTTGTCGTGTAGTTCATCGACTAATTTCAATCTTTCTTCGTAACTTAATTCTCGTATTGCTTCACGCATTTCATAGGTGTAGGCCGAAACTCTAGTAGCGTATGATTCCATGCCAGGCAAAGTGTCTTGTATAATTTTTTCCATTTTTATCTCCCCTATTTTTTATAACTAATGATTCCTAGACTAGTATGAAGAGAATAAATATACTAGCGCTAAATTGACAACAATTAAAAATCTATACCACTATTAGCGAGAAATTTGTCGTCAAAATGATGTTTTATTTTGGTCATATTTGTGGCAATATCTACTTTTCCAAGGAGGTCTTCTGGGAAATTCCGGCCAGTGAGGCAAATGCTTGTCTTCGCGCTTCTTTTTTCAATAAACTTTTGTAATTGTTTTTTATCAACGAGGCCGTCAGCAACAGCATTATTTATTTCATCGCATATCACCAAATCATATTCCCCGCTTGTCGCAGCCTCAAGGGCAATATTAAAAGTTTTCTGAGCCATCAAATGGTGTTCATCGTCGCTAATTCCCTTTGCGCTCAGCTCCCCGGCTTTGTAGAAACCAGCTCCTCCTTTATAGAAAAAAAGATTGTCATCAAAAGTGTCCTGTATTTTTTCTATGAATTTATGTTCATTTACTTTCCAGTGCTTTATGAATTGAATATATGCAACTTTCCAGTCAGCCCCAAGCGCCCGTACCATAAGTCCTAGGCTGGCGCTTGTTTTTCCTTTTCCCTCACCCGTATAGACGAGCACGACACTATCTTTTGTATTGAAGTCTTCAAATGCCATAGCAGCTATAATAATTCCTTGTTCTCACTTTGCATAGTAGCTTCATCGAGTTTCTCAAGGCCCCCCGTTTCCTTAAGGTACATAAACCTAATGAGTCGTTCAAATGATAGTGCTTGCTCCTGTTTCGCAGAAGTATTAGCAGCTTTCCTAAACTTTTCACCATAGTTCAATAATGTATCCGCGGCTACAGCATCATCAGTTAGATCATATAGACGCATAATCTTGTCTACATCAGTTTTTTGGCTTTGCCCAGGTAATTTTTTGGTAAAAATAGTGTCGAACTCTAGTTGTGCGGCGTGAGCTGAATGTTGAATTTCCTGTTTCGCAGCTTCATCAGAAAAAGCCCCACTTTTCTCTAAAATTTTTATTAAAATATCTGCACCCGTTACGAAACTATTCATATCTTTGGGCTCAATTTCTTTAAAAATTTCTGTTGGCGTACTGACTAAAAGTAAAAAAGGAGGCAGAATATTTTTTTCTGCTTTCAGTTCAGTATTTTCGTTGTAGTTTTCGAAACTGGTACTCATACGTTCCTTCCTAAGCTTTATCCCACATATAGCGTCTACTAAAACTATTATAACACTACATATGTAATATGCGAGCCTAAAGTGGGTTTTCTTTAATCAATTTTTTAATCAAATTACCCACCAATCTCATCTGTTTCGAAAATATGCTATTGATTTTTAATTGGTTTACTCTTATCGTTAAAACATAAGATTAACTTAAGGAGGGTTCCTAATATGAATCAGCGTCAATTAGCAGCGCTGTTAGCTGAGGCAGTCGGTACGTTTGTACTTGTCTTAGTAGTGCTTAATGTATCAAGATATCAATTGCCGTTCTTTACAGCAATTGCAGCCGGTGTAGCCGTAGCAACATTTACGGGTGCTTTCGGTAAATTATCAGGAGCAAACTTTAATCCAGCTGTAACGCTTGGTTTGTTTGCAATTCGTAAATTAACAGTTTTCCGAGCAATCGGTTATCTAGCAGCGCAAGCTGTTTCAGCATACGGTGCGATGAGACTGTATGAGTATTTCGTAGGCCACAACCTAACGAATACAACTACACCATTCCACATGCAAGTATTCCTCGCAGAATTCATTGGTGCGCTAGTATTTAGCCTTGGATTCGTAGCTGTAGTCGTACAAAAAGCTGGTGGAATGAAAGCTTCTATCACCATTGGTGCAGCTTTTTTCCTCGGTATCCTTGTTGCGGGCTTAGGTTCAAATGGACTTATTAACCCAGCAGTAGCACTTGGTGTGCGAGCATTTGATTGGAACTACTTCCTCGGACCAGTACTAGGTTTCGGAGTAGGTGCATTAGTGTATGTGTACGTTCTTGATCCGTCAACAAGTCCACTCACTCGCATGGCCTCAGCAACAGCAAAAGCTCCTGCAGTAAAAGCAGCTCCTGCAAAGAAAAAAGCAGCTCCTGCAAAGAAAAAGACTTCTCGAAAATAGAAGAAATTTCAAACATAAAAAAGCCCTTCAATCGAAGGGCTTTTTTGATTCAAATAGAAAATCCCTCGGGCATTGTGGTGGGCAGATCTTTCGATCCGCTCCACCACAAGCCGCGAGGGAGTTAACTCAGCTGACTTTCTTCAAGTCGTCCTTCATGAATTTCTCCATGGTGTCGGGACGACGCCAGACCTGCACGCCCCAGTGCTCCAAAAGAGCAGAGCTTGTTGCAGTTCCGAGAAGAACCAAACCGGCGTAGATGGGTGCATAGAACACCCAACCTGGAAGTGAGCTCCAGCCGTGACTTCCGTTCTTTGCGATGTCCCAGTTGGCAAAAGCGCCAATTGTAACATTCACGAGGAACATGAAGACCGCAGCAGAGAGAAGTGCCTGAATGACACGTCGCTTCCAAATGAATACTAGGAATGAGATGCTGGCTGCAAAGAGCAGGCCGACAATCACCCAAGTGTTCACGAATCCGGTTGATGCTGAGTTGTTAAGTGTAGCTACTGGCATGGTCGCCTCCTTAAAGGCATAGAAGAATACTACAGACACAATAATAACATGTTTATGCTAAAAATGCAAGTATTTTTGAGTATAAAAAAACCCCCGCTAGGGAGGTTTTGAGCCCGTGGGCGTTTGGATTATGTAATCTCAAACGCCACACGGGTTCGGGCCATGTATTCGAGTTCTTGACACTCCACTTTCACCGATTATCATCAATTTCCACTAAATGCATTTGCATGAAGTGCTTGATGTAAACGATGCCAGTTGATATCAAAAGGAGCAATGAAAGCGACATGTTGATTACGTATGCATTGCTTGGCGTAGTCAGGATGGTAAGGTTTCTATGAACAACAAAAGTCACGATACCTATTACCATCTCGATCATGAAGTAAAGCATCCCGAAGAATGCAATAAATACAGAAGCAATGTAGTGCTTCTTGATCACAAAAACCAAGCTCAGCAAAGACGTAAGCAAAATTGCGTAACTTTCGTAAAGCGAGAAAACTTGAAACGATGGATTGTAAATTGTAGCGGATAACACGTGAGTTCCTTTCACTCGGTCGATAACTACGAATAATATAATAACATAAACACTTTAAAAAAGCAATATACGGGTTGTCTAGTTATATGTTTTGATGAGCCAGTCTTCGAAGTCTTTTATCCCTTGCAAAGTTTTCTTGAATTTATTTGTCGGAGGGATATCGAGCTTCATGATACAGTTCCAAATAGCAGTGATCAATGATTTCATGCGAGCCACATCTTCGCTGTCATACGATAGTGATAATTCGGACATTTTTAGGTCTTCGTCGGGTTCAACAAATACGAGCACTCCCCTTTCGACAGTATACTTCCCGTAGCTATGCGAATTTTCTAGTAACAACTTATAGAACAATAGTTGGTTTTTATATTTATGCAGGGTTGCGGTTTTTTCCCATCTCTTATGTGGGGTGCCTGTCTTAAAGTCGATCACTTGAATGGCGCGAGATTCTTCGTCAATGCTAAGCTGGTCAAGCTTCCCGTTCAAGTGAGCCTCGTCGACGAATGACCCTTCATTTCTAAAACTCATTTCTGCTAGATTTGATGGATTAAAATGTGGCCACCACCATGGCAGGAAGTGTTCGAGGGCCTGCTTGCCTCTTGAAAATTGCTGATCGTAATCTTGTTTTGATAGTCGTTTTGCTTTTAGCCGCTTTTCAAAAATAGATATAGTTTTGTCTATATCGGGAAGTTCACCTTCTGATCGTAAGATTTTATGTAAAGACTCTAGTGTTTCGTGAATTGCACTTCCGTATTGGCCACTGACGCTTGGTGCTTTAGGAAAGCGCAGGATGGTATTTAGGTAAAAGCTTTCAGGGCCGCCGTAAATAAGGTCAGTAAAAGCGTTTACGTGCGTTGCACTAAGCTGAAACGATTCAAGGTGAGGTCTTATGAGTTCTTTGAAAGTATCTTCGCCTAGAGCTGCTATGTGGCGAGTATGCCAATATTTTTCAAGATCATCAATTTCAATTGTTTTTTCATCAGACTGAAATACCATTGTATTTATTGGTAAGTAAGGACTTTGAATTTTGTCGCCGTTAACTGTCTCATTCATGAATTCTAGGTTGGTCATTTCTTTGCCCGAAAAGTCTTGATCATAGCTGGTTAAAATAAGGGTATGTTTTGCTCTTGTGAGTGCTACAAAGAATAATCTGTTTCGCTCATCTTTAGAACTACCGGCGTGGCGGATAATTTTTAGATTCAGAGGAAGACCAATGTTAGATGATTTAGAACGTGCTTTCATTCCCCATACTTCATCAGAAGTTGCCAGAACAAAGACGCTCCCAAATTCTAATCCTTTTGCTCCATAGGCAGTCAAAAGCTGTACTGCGTTGGTGCTGGAATGGTATGGGTTTGTATTCAGTAGTTTTTCGCTTGCATCACTGTAGGCTTTTACAAATGCCAGTAAGTCATCAAGGACTAAAGGCTCGTCCTCCATTTTCTTGTAGTTACGAAGATGCTGGCGAAGTACGGTGAGGTTTGATAGTAGCTGCGTAAAACCAACTGGATCTGCTTGCTTTTTAGCTTCTCCAAAGTAATGAGTGAAGTATGGCGAGCTGTATTCTTTTATATCTGCTTCGTTAAGTAAAACAGGAAGCGTGCCCGTAAGATGATCTAACATTGTTT
>CAIRQE010000030.1 GCA_903880655.1 uncultured bacterium | reverse complement strand
TCGATCAGCCATTTCCTCGGCTTCTTCAATATAGTGGGTCGTAAGAATAATTGTTGTTCCTGAACTTTTTAATTCTTTAACGAGTTCCCACATATCTTTTCGAAGACTGACATCTACTCCAGCTGTAGGCTCATCGAGAAATAAGATTTTCGGTTCGTGGGATAAAGCTTTTGCAATCATTAATCTTCTTTTCATACCACCAGAAAGCGTAACAATCTTATTATTTTTTTTATCCCAAAGTGATAAATCTTTAAGGATTTTCTCAATGAGAGTTGGATTTGGAGGTTTCCCATATAGACCACGACTAAAAGTCACTGTATTCCATACGGTTTCAAATGCATCTGTAGATAATTCTTGAGGAACTAGTCCGATTAAATAACGAGCTTTACGATAGTTCTTAATGATATCTTCAGAATCAACTAGGACTGTCCCAGAGCTTGGATTGACGATACCGCAAATAATATTAATTAAGGTGGTTTTACCAGCGCCATTTTGACCTAAAAGGGCAAATATTTCACCACTATGTATTTCCAAATTAATATCTTTAAGAGCTATAAAGCCTGATTCATAGGTTTTACATAGGCCAGAAATACTTAAGATATTTTTCATTAAGATGATTTTACTCTATGGCCCAAAAGTGCGTGTAGTAGCACTCATTGAGTATTTGTATTCAATTACAGCACCTAAAAATTAATTTTAGTTAATTGCTTGGAGTGAGTAATAGGATGAGAATATATTTAAACCCTAAGTGTTTAGGTTTAATACATGCCGCATTTCTTTGCTAAGTTCACTTGGAGTTATACCGATTGGCCCTACGCCATTATTGACTAAGGAGTCTGCAGCTAAAGCATGAATTTCAACTGCGAGGCAAGAAGCCTGCCAAGGGTTTAAGTGATGATGTAATCCTTGACAAACAAACGAAGCAATGGTGCCTGCTAACACATCTCCCATCCCAGCAATTGCCATTCCTGGGTTGCCATCTAAACAAGTTAATATTGCTTCAGATTTCATTCCCAATAGGGTCTTGTGGCCTTTTAAGATCACAATTGAATTAGTGAGGTCGATAATTTCTTGTATGGCACCAATACGATTTTTTTGGATCTCAGCGCTGTTGGTGTTAAGTAAACGACTTGCTTCCCCAGGATGTGGAGTGAGGATAGTAGTAGAAAATCGATTACTAACTCTATCCAATAATTCTCTGTCTTTAGCTCATAAATTAATTCCATCTGCATCGATGATGAGTGGGGAATGATAGTCAATCGAAGCGCTCAACCAATTCTTGGAATCTTCATTCATACCTAAACCTGGCCCAATAACAATAACGTCTGCGCCAATATCTTTGAGAGTATTTACAGGCGAATTAGTTTGAGAATTGTGAACCATAAATTCAGGATAACCAGGAATGAGAGATGGATAACACTCATCTAAGATCATTAAATTGATCCAACCTGCGCCGGTATATAAAGAACCAAGGCCAGCTAAGACAATAGATCCTGTCATGGAAGCAGAGCCGCCGATGAGTAGAACTTTTCCAACAATACCTTTATGTTCGT
>CAIRQE010000029.1 GCA_903880655.1 uncultured bacterium | reverse complement strand
GGTACTTGTGTTAGGCTCTGATAAAAAACAAATTATCAAGCTTCCACAGAAAATAGATGCAAATGATGAATTACTTCTTTCGCTTAAGAAACTTGTAGGCAAAGAAGATATAAAATATCAATAATTTAAGGTTACTTGTGTAATTTCTTTATGTATCTTATTTCAAGATATGTTCCAAATAATAACAAAACAAAACCAGTCGTAAGAGCTATGTTCGTATTTATTTTAAAATACCAAGGGCTAAGTAGGGTTACTCCACCGGTCGGAATTTCATTTAGATTTTGATTTTGTTGTTGTTGATTAGTGAGAAAGACAATAATCACTTTGGCGTTTTGATGGCCTTGATAATCTCCTAAATTCGCTACCCCGACACCTATATCAGTGTAGTTCCTGTCAGTGTATGCATTATACTTGATTGGACTTTTTGACCAACTTGCAATGATCCTGTCGCTTGATTCATCGCTTATCGCTTCAAGCATTGCTGCGGAGCTGTAAATTACTTTAGATTTTTTAATGTAATCCCAACTTGTTGCGCCATCAGGCATACTATACGCAAAAGTTCGTGACCGAGCCATGTCCTCAGCTTGGGACTGTGCAGCACTCATGAGAGATGAATTAACAGTTAAGGGTGGCAATGAAAGCAGATCACGTTGGCCCTGTAGTTCATTGGTTATTTGATTAACACTTATTGGAGATGTGATAGCGTTTTTGTAAGGGATAAAGAATCCTGTTACAAAAAATATGAAAAGGATGCTAGTGATAAAAAGGCCGTGCCCGAGCCGAAGGGGTTTTTTTTGTTCACGCATTTAATTTATTCCTTGAAGTGAGCGCGTAAACTGCAATTCCAGCTGCAACGGAAACATTAAATGATTCTTTCTTGCCTTCCATGGGTATCTCCACAATTGAATCTGATTTATCCAAGACATCAACGCTCACACCGTCTAGCTCATTTCCTACAATGAGGGCTAGTTTATCCGGTATTTCGAGTTGATCGATAGGGATGCTATCGTTATTTTGCTCAAGACTGATAATCGGATAGTTAATTTTTTTTAGCATAGCAATAGCGTCGTGTATATTTTCATATCTTTCGATATTCATTGTTAATTCAGCACCAAGAGCTGTCTTTTTTATTGCATTAGTTTGTTTTACTATTTCATGAGGCAGGCGCTCATCATTTGCAACCTTTGGATAGGGAGTATATCCGGTAAGCACTACTTTAGTGACACCTAACCCATCGGCGGTTCTGAGAATACTTCCTACATTATGAGTACTTCGAACATTGTCGAGCACAACTATTATTTCAGTCATTACAAACATAATATCAAAATTGACTCCAACTGCTTATGCTTAATTGCTATACTGTCTACAGTATATGGCAGAAGACGCAAGAATTTTAGAAGAAAGAAGTACTCAGCGGCGGGCGCATTTGCTGAATATGGCTTACGAAGACACCTCTGCGAGGGAAATCCCTCTCTATCCTGAAGTGTTACCAGTCCCGGAATTATATAGCCTCAAATCAATCCCTTTATATTCTGATAAAAGTAATCTTCGTTTCGGAGTTACTAATACTACCTCACAATCAACGATGGCTAATTTAAAGATGCGATTTCCTGATCAACAGGTTGTTTTCTCTATAATCTCGGATACTGGATATAAAGACCTTATGCGCCGCTATGACCCTCCTAAAGAAGTTATCTATAAAGATATTTCACTTGTTTCGCACGACGCAGAACAGCAATTTAAAACTGTCTCTGAAACACTAAACAGTGTGAGGGCAGATGATATGTTGGCTTACGTGGTGCAGCAGGCATATTTGCTTAAGGCATCAGATATTCACCTTGAAACAGACGAGGATGCCGTAAGGATTCGTTTCAGAGTTGATGGCGTTCTTCATCCCATTGCTGAATTTACTAACGAGAAATATCGTCAATTTTTATCAAGTCTTGCCGTTGCAGCTAATGTATCCACCAATTCTGATCAGCCTCAGACAGGGCATATCAATAGAGCATATCAATTAGCTAACGGAACTAGTGTTACGGTTAATCTTCGTCTTGAAACCGTGCCCACGGTTCATGGCATGGACGCAGTACTGCGACTTTTTAATATGAAACCAGAACTTATGAAGCTCGATAGTCTTGGACTTACCAAGGATGAAAAAGCCATAGTAGATGATATTATTAGTCATCCAAACGGACTGGTGCTTATGGTCGGGCCAACAGGCTCAGGCAAAACAACAACACTTTATAGCATTCTTAACCAGCTTAATAACCCTGAGCGTAAAATCATTACCCTGGAAGACCCAGTAGAATATAACATCAAAGGCATCACTCAGATTCCAATTGATTCAACAAAAGAAACTAATGGATTTGCAGAAAAATTCAGAGCTGTGCTTCGGCTTGACCCAGATGTAATCATGGTAGGTGAAATTAGAGATTTAGATACAGCAAAAACAGCGCTTCAATCAGCACTCACGGGTCATCTTGTTTTATCAACGTACCACGCAGGCTCCGCTGCAGCTGCATTAACTCGTATGCTTGATGCAATTGGTGATAATCCACTTTTCTCATCGGCAATCCGCCTTATAACAGCACAGAGATTGATTCGACGCCTCGATGATCACTCAAAGGTTGCTTATGATCCAGATGCGAAGACACTAGAATGGTTAAGTAGGATTATTGCTACTTTCCCAGAGCATGTTCCAAAACCAAATCTTGAAGGAATTAGACTTTACAAGCCGGGAAGCTCTGCCGAAAATCCATTTGGCTACAGTGGCCAGCTTGCCGTTCGCGAATTAATGCTTATGACTCCTTCAATTCTTAATGAATTAAAGAAATTATCGAGAGATATTTCGGCTCAAGAATTAGAAAAAATAGCTATATCAGACGGCATGCTCACGATGATACAAAATGGTATTATTCAAGTAATCCAAGGAAATACTAGCCTTGAAGAAGTCATGCGTATTCTTGCTTAAAGTACTCATTTGTGCAAGAATTTAACTATTCAGAAAGCGAACAGCTTTTTATTTACCGTTTAATAGGATTTTTAATTTAGAAATGTCGAAAAAAATTAGTAAGAATATGCCGCTTCACGATAGTGAGATTAAGATTTCTGTAGTAATACCTGCATATAACGAAGCAGATTTTTTGCCTCGATGCCTCGATTCTTTGATGGCTCAAAAAAAAGCACCAAATTTTGAGGTTATTGTAGTAGATAATGCTAGTACCGATGAAACAGCTAAAGTTGCGGAAAAATATGGTGTCAGAATTATTCATGAATCAGAAAAAGGAGTTGTGCACGCGCGGCAGGCGGGGCTGGAAGCAGCAAAAGGTCAAATTATAGTTTCAACAGATGCTGATAGCTTTTTCCCTGAACTTTGGGTGCATAATATACATTCATTTTTCCTAGAACACCCTGAGGCGTCAGGGTTGGCCGGTAATTACCATTTCTATAAAGGCCCATTATGGTCAAGAACCATGCCAGCAGTGCTCGGTTTTTTCATTTGGGGACTATCTTTAATCATCCATCGTCCTGTCTATGTATCCGGAGCCAACCTTAGTTTTAGAAAAGAAGCTTTTCCTGGTTATGATACTCGATATTATCAGGGGGCAGATGAACGAGGAGTGCTCCTTGAGATTATGAAAAGGGGTAGAGTATATGTAACTCTGAAAAATCCAGTAGAAACTTCGAGCAGAAGAGTTAATCAAGGCTTTTGGCACAGTATGATAATGACTGTTGGTTATTATTATGGATACAACAATTGGAGAACAAAGAAAAAAGGATATAGCAAAATTGGTTCTCCGCCTGCAATCCGTACAGAGGATAGATCAACGCATGCTCCCCTGCTTATTCTTCAGTGGGTGATAGTTTTAATTGTGGGTTTTATGATTTTTGAAATAATTAAACGTCATTATGATGTTTGGTAATTGATAAAACTAGCACTAACTCTTTTCAAATATAAATAGATGTGTTATATTATACCTTGAATCTTTTATTAATAAGACTTGGATAAAAAGGAAACTATGCAAAGCCTAATTCAGAAAATTGAAGCTAAACATCTCAAAAAACAAGTTGTTGATGTACATACTGGAGACACTGTTCGTGTCCACCAGAAAATTAAAGAAGGCGCCAAAGAGCGTGTTCAGATCTTCGAAGGTCTTGTTATTCGAACTGACCGTAAGAAAAGTCTTACGAGCACAATCACCGTTCGTCGAATATCTAGTGGCATTGGCGTTGAAAAGAGTTTCTTGCTCCATGGTCCTAATGTTCTTAAAGTTGAAGTAACTAAAAGAAGTAAAGTTCGAAGAAATTACCTCAGCTATATGCGAAATCTTACCGGCAAGGCTTCTCGTCTTAGCGGTATAGATTTTGACAAAAAAGCTGTTAACGATGTTCATGATGTTGCTGCCGAAGCTGAAGAAGTTAAGCTTCATGAAGCTACCGAAGCTGCGCATGATGCACCAGCTGAAAAATAACTAGCAGATTACTACAAATAAGGCCCGTTACGGGCCTTATTTATTTACCTGCGCGCACCAAAGAAACAGGCTGGCCATTTTTAATGACAACTGTTTCATTATTCTTGATTAGCCGGTGTTCTCCATCAGCCTGCAGCATGATATGTTGCTCAGGAGTTATTGATAAAATGCGATCTCTGGTTTGCACTGAGCCATGCCCGGCCATAGAAACAAGTCCTAAGCTCAACTGTCCTATAGCACTGATTCTTGAGCGAGGTTTGATGAAATAGAAGGCTTCTTCAAAAAGTAGAGGGTAGGGAGGCTTAACGAATCCAGCCATACGGGTCTTCATAGCTAATAGTTCGTAAGCTTTTGTTATTTCTCCTCCTTGATCTTTGTATACAAATGATTTTGTTGTTTCAGCAACTGCACGAGCAGCGGATAGTACATCACTCATTTTTTGTTTTGAATGTTCTTCATTGTAATTAACCGCAAGTGCAGCAACGCCGCTAGCACCAAGGCCAATGTATCCGAGCGCGTTGATTGTTTCCTGCGTTTGGTTATCCATGTAATGAGTAGCCTCGATCGTATAAGCAGTAGCAACTGATCCGCGATCAATAATATTATCTATTGAGCGGTGGCCATAAATAGTTGAAGAGATATCATTCATGCCTCCAAAAGGTTGCGGTAAAAGTGTAATTTTTTCATGCATCGCTAATCGTATCGCACTATTCGCTAGCCAATTAAGCGTTCCATCCCCTCCGCAGCTAATTATAAGATCATCAGGCTCAATAGTATCGCTTAGCTCAGATTCGGACGGTTGCACTAAATCAAGAATAGGCCGCTCATATTTCATG
>CAIRQE010000028.1 GCA_903880655.1 uncultured bacterium | reverse complement strand
TGAGACACCCTAAAATAGCTATACACTTCCGGTGAGTAAAACGGATATAGCTATACAGTGTATGGGGCTTAACACTAAAACTCCTATACACTTTTGCTTTCTTAACGCTAAAGTAGCCAACATTTTGATTTGTTGTAGTAATTTTCCATCGCTATCGTAAGAGGAAGTAGGCTCTGGTGGAGACCAACCTGCCAGCAATAACGGTAGTGGATATACGATAAAGAAAGGCGGCTGATTCAGTCGCTTTTTTCTTTATCGGTTTCCCTTATCGCTAAGAAAACTCACCACTGCAAGGTGGTCTGATTTTAAACAGTTGCTTCATTCAGCTTCGGCTTTTGTGTTGTAAATGCGCTTTTTCCACCGTTTTCTGATACTTCCCGTGCGCTGATGCGCCTGGTTGGGTGTTAGACGGTCAATGCTTAAATGAGGTCGGTACTCGTTATAATGCAGAACTGCTTTATCTACAGATTCTTTTGCAGATTCAAAGCTTCTAAAGAGTTCATCCAGCCCATGCTCTATTTTTAAGATTCCATTTACCCGTTCGGCTTTGGCGTTTTCATATGGACTGCCACTTTCGGTCATTGAGATGAACACCTTGTTGCTGCCCAATATGTGGACGTACTGCTTTGAACAATACTGAGAGCCCCGGTCTGAATGATGAATGAGCTGGTGATCGTAATGCCTGCTTTTTAAGGCCATTTCCAGCGCATTAATACACCCTTCATTGCTCAGGTTTGGATATAAGCAATAGCCCATGATCTTCCTGGAATAAGCATCCGTTATCAGGGATAAATACCCGAACCCGTTGACATGCGAGATGTAGGTTATATCACTTACCCAGATCATGTCGGGAGCAAGGACTTCCATCTCCTTAATAAGGTTTGGATACTTCTTCATCCAGTGCTTAGAGTTTGTTGTTTTGGGTCTCTTTTTCCTTCTGCGAATGATAAGCCCATGCTCTACAAGTAGAGAATGCAGGCCGTCTCTGCCGATTTTAATGCCGTGTTTGATGAGCTTTTCCTGTAGCACGAAGTGTAACTTTTCAGTTCCCAACCGGGGTAATTTCTCTCTTATTTCTTCTACCAACTCAAGGATAATTGCGTGTTCTATGGCTTGCTGTTCATTGCGCCAGGTAGCGTCATAATACGCATGGCGGCTCTTGCCAAGCAGCTTGCAGAGCCTGCCGGTTGCAGCATCGTTATAGCTGTCCCGGACTATTTTTACTGCTTGGCACCAGCTTTTTTTCGGATGTCGATATTTAGTTGCTTTTCTGCAACGTCTATCATTGTTTCTAACAGCGCTATTTTAAGATGGGCATCCCGCAGCTTTTCTTTCAGGTCTTTTTCCTGCCTGATGTCTGGTTTGTCTGTTTGCTTTACTTCCTGGCTGCTGACTTTGTTCACTGATGTGATTGTATTTGCCTGCAAGTTAGCCGAACCAAACTTTTGAAACCAAGCTTTTGTATTCGCCTCCCATTGAATATCGTACTTAACACAGGCCTCTTTTAGGGTAAGTTCACCAGCTTCTACTTCCCTTACAAGCTTTCGCTTTAACGCATCAGGGTAGTGTTTTCGTAAGATTACACTGCCATCTACATCATTCCAGCGATCTTCATTCTTACACCAATATCTGGCCACGTGACGGTCAATATTCAATTCCAGGCACAGTTCACCAATGGTAATTTCTCCTGCTTTTAGTCGAGCAACCGATTTTTTCTTAATAAGCCTGCTATAATGTTTGGTTTTTTTTCGAGGCTTTTGTCCTGATTCCATACATTTTTCTTGTTATGGAAGGTGTATAGCTATTTCAGGGTGAGACAGAGATACTCGCTATCCATAGATAATAACCCGGTTCGAGACCAGTGATACCGGCCATGCCGCCCGCTTCGTTGACCATTACGGTATGGCAAGTGGCGAAAAAACCGGCTATCGGCAATGCGACAAACGAGGCTACTACAGATACCTTTGGGGTTTTCCTCAATTTGACCATGCAAAGACCAGCGCAAGATTTGCCAGCCAGCTAATACCGGACGTGCACAATAACGGGCCAAAGAACCCAAAAAAGAAAGCCCCGATACTCTTTCTTATACGGATAATACC
>CAIRQE010000027.1 GCA_903880655.1 uncultured bacterium | reverse complement strand
GAGATCTTTTCGCTTTACTCTAATAGAACGTACATTTGTGACTTCACCCATAGCGATTTTTCTTCGCATTTGAGCTATCTCTTCACGTAGTTTAGTAGTTTCAAGCGTTAGTTGCTCAGTATTCATTTTGCGTATATCAACAGTTTTCATACTATACGTCCTCCTTAACCAAGAATTTAGTCTTGATAGGTAGCTTATGTGCAGCAAGTCTCATAGCTTCTCTAGCAACTGATTCATCAACACCCTGCATTTCGAACAAGATTGTGCCTGGTCGAACCTTAGCTACGAAAAATTCTGGATTTCCTTTACCGCTACCCATTTTAACGTCTTGTGGTTTACGAGTAACAGGCGTATGTGGAAAAATACGAATCCAGATACGGCCACCACGCTTGACGTAACGAGTCATAGCCTGACGAGCTGATTCAATTTGACGGCTCGTAATACGTTCGTTGCCGAGTGACTGCAGTGCATAACTTCCATAAGCAATGTAGTTACCGGCACTTGCTGTACCACGGATTTTACCTTTGAACACCTTTCGGTGCTTCATTTTATTTGGGAGTAACATACTAGCTTACCTCTCCTTTGTAGATCCAAACCTTAACACCGATAATACCGGTGATAGTCTTTGCTCTTACATAGCCATAGTCAATATCTGCACGAAGGGTATGAAGAGGAACTGAACCTTCAATCATCTTTTCTCGTCGTGACATTTCAGCACCATTAAGTCGTCCAGCGACTTCAATACGGATACCCTTAGCACCAGCACGCATAGTTGCACCAGCAGAGCTCTTTATAGCTCGTCTAAATGCAATACGTCGTTCAAGTTGGTTTGCGATATTTTCAGCAACTAATTTTGCATGTAGTTCAGGCTTTTTAACTTCTTCAATGTTAACTCGAACTTGGATGCCATAAATTTTTTCAATAGCAGCCTTTAGTTCTTGGGCTCCCGCACCACCACGGCCAATAACAACACCGGCTTTAGCGGTGTGAATAGTAACGGATACCATGTTTGGAGATCGTTCTATATCCACCGTATTAATAGCACCACGAGAACCAATTTTTTTATCGATCATTCGTCGAACAGCAAGATCTTGTGTTAGAAAAATGGTGTAATCCTTTTTAGGAGCGAACCATTTACTACGCCAGTTCTTATTAAGCTGTAGACGGAAACTAATTGGATTTACTTTTTGACCCATTATTTGGTCTCCTTCTTAGCTTTAGCTGAATCAGCTTTTGGAGCCTTTTCAGAAACTTTTTTAGATACACGTGCTTCACCATCAACAACAACTCGAATGTGACTTGTTCGTCGTTGGAAAGGATTAGCTCGTCCACGAGCAGCAGGTCGGTATCTCTTCAGACGTTGGCCTGGAGAAACACTTATTTCTACAATTCGGAGCGTATCAGGCTTCAAGTTATGGTTATGCTCAGCGTTAGCTCGAGCACTTGCAATAACCTTAGCAACTGGTTCCGCACTTCTTCGTGGAGTATGTTCTAGGATTACGAGTGCATCAGCAACAGTACGGCCTCTTACGAGAGCAGCTACTACCCCAACTTTTCGTGGGCTCATTCTTACACCTTTAGCAATTGCGAGTACAGACATAGTAATAACTCCTACTTCTTAGCCAATTTACCGCCGTGCGAGCGGAACTTACGGGTTGGTGAAAATTCACCTAATTTATGTCCAACCATGTTTTCTGTAACAAATACGGGTACATGCACACGACCGTTGTGTACCGCTATTGTCTTACCAACAAATTCAGGAGTGATTGTTGAAGCACGAGCCCATGTTTTAATAATGGTTCGATCTTCATTACCAAGTTTCGCAACTTTCTTTGCAAGTTTTGGATCAATAAATGGTCCTTTTTTCAGTGAACGACTCATGGTTTAACCTCTCCTCTTAGTCTGATGACGAGTTTTAACAATAAATGAATTAGTAAGCTTACGTCGTCGAGTCTTGTATCCAAGAGTCTTTTGACCCCATGGAGTACGCGGCGCTTTGGCCATTCGGTGACGTCCACCGTCACCACCACCGTGCGGATGATCGACAGCATTCATAACCACACCACGAACGCTTGGTCGCTTACCCAGTTTACGGTTTCGTCCGGCTTTACCAATCTTAACGTTTTGGTGCTGTGCGTTACCAACAGTACCAATTTGGGCAGTACATTCAACATGTATTAGACGTACTTCACCAGAAGGTAACTTCACTTGTGCGTAATCGCCTTCTTTGGCGACGAGCTGTGCATTATTACCAGCACTTCGCACTAGTTGCGCACCACGGCCAATCTGAAGTTCAATAGCATAGATAGCACTACCGGTTGGAATACTCTTAATAGGAAGTCTGTTACCAGTTTCAATAGGAGCATCCTCAGCAGAAACAATCTTTTGTCCAACAGTCATACCATTTGCTGCAAGGATATAGTGGTAAACACCGTTTTGATCCTTGATTCGAGCAATACGTGCAGATCGGTTTGGATCATATTCAATAGCTTCGATAACTGCTTGTGTGCCGGCTTCTAATTTGAAGTTAACATTTCGGTAGTATCGTCGAACGCCACCACCACGGTGTCGAGTTGTAATACGACCTTGGTTGTTTCGCCCAACTGAACCTTTTTTGATAGTAATCAGGCTTTTAACAGGTTTGTTCTTCTTTGAAGTAATGTCAGAGAAGTCCTGCGTGGTCATGCCACGACGGCCAGGAGTGGTTGGATTTAATAATTTAATAGCCATTATTTCTTCTCCTCTTCTTCAGCTGATGCAAAGACTGGAATAGTTTGACCTTCTTTAACAAGTACATATGCCTTCTTGAAATCAATTCGTTTTCCTCTAGTTCGAGTTCCACGGTTATTGATAGCTCGGTTAACTCGTTTGCCCTTCATACGAACCATGTTAACTGTTTCCACAGTAACTTCGTATTTAGTTTCAACAGCTTTTTTAACTTCAATTTTATTAGCAGTAAGTGGTACGTTGAAAACGTAGCAGTTAAGTGCAGTTGCAC
Organism: uncultured bacterium; assembly: GCA_903880655.1. Classification (GTDB taxonomy): domain Bacteria; phylum Patescibacteriota; class Saccharimonadia; order Saccharimonadales; family CAIOMD01; genus CAIOMD01. The sequence goes on along the minus strand of CAIRQE010000027.1, from coordinate 31,620 downwards.
TGCCGTATGCTTTTTCACTTACTCGTGGGTATAAAACAAAATCCATTATTTTGTACCTCCAAGCCATTTTTCAATAGCGCTTATTGAATCTTTAGTTACGACGATAACTCCTGCATCAAGGATGTCACATACATTAAGACGAGTTGCCTGTACTGCTGCAACGTATGGTAGGTTATTTGTTGAACGCTTAACGAGATCAGTTAATTCGTTAACCACAAGAAGCACGTTTCGATCTGCACCAATCTTATTCATAAATTTAGCAGTATCACTGACTTTGCCAGTAGTTTTAAAATCATCAATGATGATAACTTTCTTTGCTTCACTAGCAAGTGATAACGCTTGAGTTATAGCAAGACGTTTAGCCTTGACATTAATCTTTCGGCTGTAGTTCTCGTTGCCAGATGGTCCAAATATAACACCACCTTTACGCCAGATGGGACTTCGTGAAGAACCGACACGGGCATGTCCTGTGCCTTTTTGCTGCCATGGTTTTTTACCACCACCACTAACTTCACCTCTTTTGAGGGTCTTAGCTAAATTAGGACGAGTATTCGCTTGATGAGCAAGATATGCATCCTTAAGAAGCTGATGTGATGTTACTTCTATAGAGAATACTGATTTTGGTAGTGACACGGCTGTAGTAGCTTTAGCGCCAGATGATGTAAATGTTGGAGTAGCCATTATTTAGCTCCTTTCACAAGGATGATACCTTTACGTGGGCCAGGTACGGCGCCAACAAGACCAATAACTTGGTTTTCAAGGTCAACTAAAGCAACACGTAAGTTCTGAACAGTAACTTGTTCGTGACCCATTTGTCCTGCCATTTTCATACCTTTGAAAACTTTTTGAGGGTACATGGATCCAATTGAACCTGGGCGTCGATAGCTTCGGCCACCATGTGTCTTACGACCTCTTTTAAAATTATGTCGCTTAATGGTTCCGGCAAAGCCTTTACCTTTACTTGTACCTGTTACATGAACGGTATCACCAACTTCAAAAACATCAGCAGCAAAAGTAGCTCCTGTTTTTATGTCTTCTTCAATTTCAGTGACCCTAAATTCACGTACAATCTTTGGATTCGCGCCAGACTTTTTAAAGTGTCCAACTTGAGGCTTAGCAGTATGCTTACCTTCTTCGAAACCGAGCTGTACCGCAGTATAACCGTCGTTTTCTGCTGTTTTGACCTGTGTAACAACACAGGGACTAGCGGAAAGCAAAGTGACAGGAGTGAGCGCACCATCTTCAGAGATGATACTAGTCATGCCAACTTTCCTCGTAATGAGAGCTTTCATAGTTCTCCGTTCTTTATTTAGGTGTTCCCATACCAGGGGCGTTCGACGCGCCCTTCAGAGCATAAAAATGCTTGGTGGAACGGCAGTATCTTTATAGACTTACCGACTCACCAAGGAACAAAAATCTTGATATACCAAAGAATTCTAGCAGATTATCCCTGTTAGGTCAAGGTTATTTATGACTATCCGATTGGGGTGACTAAATTGAGCGGATCAAGCCTAAAAATAATGGGTGGGGTCGCATTGGGCGTGAATTAAATTCTGGATGATACTGGCTAGCGATAAAGTATTTTTTAGCTGATGCCTCTACTACTTCAGCAAGCCCAGTTAGTGGATTTCTACCGACGACTGTAAGTCCTTGAGAGCGAAGTGCATCCTCATAATCATTCGAAAACTCATAGCGATGCCGATGTCGTTCTTCTATTTTGGTCTTACCATAGAGCTTGGCAGCCTTTGATTTCTTTTCCAGCGCACACTCATAATTACCGAGGCGCATAGTGCCACCTATAACTGTTAATGTTTTTTGCTCTTCCATAAGTCCTATAACGGGACTCGTTGTTTTGGGATCAAATTCAGTTGAGTTGGCATCGTGCAAACCTGAAAGCCGCGCTGCGGCAATACAGGCAACTTGCATACCAAGACATAGGCCTAAGTAGGGAATGTTGCGCTTAAAGGCGTGTGTTGCAGCTACGATTTTTCCTTCAACACCCCTTGAACCGAAGCCACCTGGCACAACAATTCCATCAAGCCCTTTTAGCTTTGAAGCAACATTTTTCGTAGTGAGCGATTCAGCATCGATCCATTTAATATCGGCTTTTTTATCTTCTGCCCAACAAGCAGCCTTTATAGCTTCAATAACAGATGCGTAAGTGTCTTGGTGGTCAAGATACTTAGCAACAAGTCCTATCTTTACGGTTTTATTGTTTTTAGATAAAACTTTTAACTCTAAGTTATGCCAATTTTTCAAATTAGGTTTCTTTTTCGTTAGTCCGAAATGTTCGGCAACAATCCTGCCAACTCCAGCGTCTTCAAGAATAACTGGAACACTATAGACAGTTTTTACTGTCGGGAGTGCGATGACAGCTTCACGCGCTACATCACCAAAAAGACTTAGCTTATTAAGAACACCATTTGGCACCGGATGATCTGTTCTAGCAATTAAAATATCTGGTTGAATACCTGCTTCCCTTAGATCTCTTACTGCATTTTGAGCTGGTTTTGACTTTACTTCAGCTGAAGCTGTTAGGTAGGGCAAATAAACGACATGAACAGAAAGTGTATTTTTGGCGCCTACTTGATGGCGGAATTGTCTTATAGCTTCAATAAATGCAGTACTTTCATAATCTCCTACAGTGCCACCAACTTCAACAATATGCACATCAAAACCTTTTCCAGCTTCTGCAATTGCTTCTTGCATCGCGTTCGTGACATGCGGAATAATTTGAACTGTTTTTCCAAGATACTTTCCTGCTCGTTCATCTTCAATTACTTGTCTAAATATACGTCCACTCATCGTAGAGCTCGATTGTGTTAGTTCAATATCTAGAAAACGCTCGTAGTGCCCAAGATCAAGGTCAGTTTCGGCTCCATCCTTAGTGACGAATACTTCTCCATGCTCTGCTGGATTCAGCGTTCCTGCATCAAAATTAAAATAAGGGTCACACTTTTGGATATTAACTTTGTATCCTCTCGCCTTAAGGAGCGCTCCGATACTGGCAGCAGTAATACCCTTTCCTACTCCACTTAAAACTCCACCTGTAACAAAAATATATTTAGTCGTCATACGTTTAAACCCTATTACCCCAATTATTTTAGCTCTGTGTTTCTTTTGTTCATTCAATTTGAACGAGTTTTATTTTAGTATGAAACAAATAAAAACTATTGCAAGCATAATTTTAAAGTTTGATGATATTAATCTATACTACGAGCAATGGGTTTAGGAAAAATAAATACGATAAATATTAGCGCCTGGCTCGTTAGAATTGCGGGCGTTGTTGCTCTTATAAGTGTTCCGTTAAGCATTGTTCCAACACGTATCGAGCAATATCTACCATATGACCCAGAATCAATATCAAGAATACTAGGAATTTTTATCGGTATTATCCTCCTCTATATTTCAGCCCAGTTATTTAATAGAAAAAGAACTGCTTTTATTCTTGCAGTTATTGGGCTATCGCTATTGATAGTTTTTGATTTTCTTCATCAGAGTTATCATCTGCCACTCATTCTATATAGCGGCATCCTCATTTTGCTTATACAATCAAGGAAACAGTACATCGTAAGAAGTGATTTTAGAAGTGCCAGTAAAATAGTTTCGACAAGCGTAGCTGTGGTCTTTGTGCTGCTCGTGGTAGTGGCAGCATCATTTTTAATTATTGATAATCGGGAATTCGGCGTTCATCTTACTACCACTCAGGATATACGAATAACATGGGATGCAATACTCGGCAAGCCAATACCTAAATACTTATTTGAATCACCTCAAGCACATTTCTTAATCAACTTGATGCGATTCAGCATATTATTTGCAATTGCCACCATGTTATTCGCAATATTCAGACCCCGTAAATTAGGAGCTAACTCTTCTAGCTTTCAATTTTCACAAGCCCACAGGATCCTAGAACGCTATTCATCGTCAAGTGAAGATTATTTTAAAATATGGCCAACTCGTAATAAACACTTTTTCTTCTATGATGATTCATTCATTTGCTATGGACTTAAGAATGGGATAGCTTTTATTCTTGATGGCTGTACCGGGAACAGGGCACATTTCTCAACACTACGAAGGGCATTTAGTGATGAATGTTTTAATAATGGTTGGGAAATTACAGTTATACATGCAGACGAAGAAGAAGCCAAGGGATGGGCAGAACTTACTTTTCAAAAACAATATATTGGTTCAGAAGCGCGTGTAGATATATCTCATTTTGAATCAATTGAAAATAATAAACACTTTAGGTACGTAAAGAATAAGGCTAATACAGAAAATCTTCATGTTGAATTCTGGCAAGCTCCCCATACGATTGATAGAATAGCGAAATTAAAAAGTATTTCCAATGATTGGCTCAATAATGACCGAAGAGAATACGAATTTGTTATGGGATACTTCAATGGCAGTTACTTGAACGATTGCAATGTTTCAGTGCTCTATAAAGATGACGAGCCTAAAGCGTTTATAAATCTGATACCTACATTCGATAACCTACATTCGAGCGTTGATCTAATGCGCTTTAGAAAAAATATTCCAAGTATTTCCATGCACTTCCTCTTTCTTAAGACTATCGAGGAGCTACGAAACCATAATATCGCTACATTAAATTTGGGCCTAGCCCCCCTTTCCAAATTAGACGATAATATATCAGGCATTTCAGACAAATTTCTTATAGTGATTAAAAAAATAGGGCGCAGGTATTATTCATTCGAAGGGCTGGAACAGTTCAAAAATAAGTTTGAACCTTCTTGGGAACCTCGGTATATTCTCTATAAGGGGTCTGCGGCTAACTTACCGCAAATAATACTTGGACTTAATACACTGTTAAGCTACAAAGATAAAAAATAAAGCCCTGATGGGCTTTATTTATAGAGTTCTTCTCGGCAATTATTTTATTGCTCGTACAGCTTAGCATAAAAAATTCTTATGTTTAATTGACTTTGCTAAGCTATTGTTATAAAGTAATACTGCTAGTCCTACTAGTCCCACTACGAGGAGGTATATTCTATGGCCGATCGGCCAAGGAATCGAACCAGCAAAATAAAGCTGAGGATAGTAATACCCAGATCAAAAGCAGATCTGAATAAACTTGGAAGAACTCTTAACAGAGTAAGAAACAGGAAAGCTTCATTTGAATCAGTAATGGCCAGCCTTAATCCGGCGATCGCAGCGCGATACAAGGCTACAATTAATGAGTTGAATGAAGCTGAGGACATCATAATTTCACTCATTCTCGTCTATGCGATTGATCACAAGTATGATCTTATCAAAGATAAGAGCGACACATTTAAGATGCCCTACCTGGAAATCCAGTGGCGACGAGATGGCCGTGGCGCAATCAATTACGAAACAATTTCTCACCTACTGTATAATCGCTTGAATCGTCTTATAGACGGAAAAGCATTTAGTACTAAGTCAACAGTTCCGAGGCATGTACCCCAAAAGGACACCGTTGCGAGAAAGTTTCGTCGATTCTTTAGAATTGGTCACAGTGCAGTTCGAATAACCGTGCTGCCCCGTCCCTATGAAAAAGAATTAGGCAAAACAGCCTACAGTTTTGATTGCGCCCTTCCAAAAAGGCGCTAGCATAAAGCTCTACTTCACTGTGATAACAGTTTTGTAGGGCTTTTTGCTTATTGTGTATTTTATCTTTTTATTGTATAGTATTATCGCTCTGACAAGTTGTTAGAGCATTTTACCCAAAGGGGGTGGTCTGGTTGCCTCGAGGATCCAGCACCATCTACCGGGTCTCGCATGTGCGTGGCTGGGTTGTTGAACGGCTTCGGCTGAACGACAACACCTACGCAAAAGCAAGAGCTGGTAGCGAGAATTATCGCAAGAATGTTGCGATGCAATTCCGAAAGCGTGTCTTCAAAGACACAGGACATGATCCAGGCTGGATTGATTTTGATCATTTGGTATTCGTACCACTTACCTAAATCTCACCGGCCCGCATCACTCACATTCACCTGGGAGAGTTCTTGGGCAGTAATATGCCCTTGAACTCTCCCCTTATCTTTGCAATAAAAAACACCCCATATTATTGGGGTGTATTTTTTTAATAAAATTCTCTTTACATCTTAATTTCAGCGTCACAACCAGCTGGCAAAGATAGATTCATTAAACTATCGATTGTCTTAGGGGTTGGATTAGAAATATCAATAAGACGCTTGTGCACTCTCATCTCAAACTGTTCACGGCCTTTTTTATACACGTGGGGGCTTTTAACGACCGTATAAACCGTTTTCCGAGTTGGAAGAGGAATTGGGCCGGCAATTGTTGCTCCGGTACGTAGCGCGGTGTCTACGATCTGCTTTGCTGATTGATCAATAACTTTATGATCATACGCTTTTAGACGAATGCGAATTCGTTGTTGCTTTGGTTGTTCGGCTGTTGCCATTTATAGCTCCTGTCGCGTAATGTAACCTCTTCTCGAATTGTGACCTATGTGCACACATCTGGATGAGTTGTCATTACAATTATTTTACAAGTTTTATTATACCTGTTATAGTTGTTTTTTTCAAATCAAAAAAAGAGCTGGTTGTTTAAGCCAGCTCCATTTTTTAGTGCAATCAGATTATTTAGTAATCTTAGTTACAACACCAGCACCTACGGTACGGCCACCTTCACGAATAGCGAAGCGTAGTCCTTGTTCCATAGCAATTGGATTAAGTAGGCTAACCTTGAAGGTAATAGTATCACCAGGCATAACCATTTCTTTATCTGCTGGAAGTTCAACTTCACCAGTTACGTCCGTAGTACGGAAGTAGAATTGAGGCTTGTATCCCTTGAAGAAAGGAGTGTGCCGTCCACCTTCTTCTTTAGTAAGGATATATACTTCAGCATCAAATTCAGTATGAGGAGTAATAGAACCTGGTTTAGCAAGCACTTGGCCGCGCTCGATATCATCACGTTCTACACCACGAAGCAAGATTCCAACGTTGTCACCAGCTTGTCCTTGGTCAAGTTGTTTCTTGAACATTTCAACACCAGTTACGACAACCTTGCGTGTGTCCTTAAGACCAACGATTTCAACTTCTTCGTTAACCTTGACGATTCCAGTTTCAACACGACCGGTAGCAACAGTACCACGACCCTTGATGCTAAATACGTCTTCAATAGGCATTAGGAAAGGCTTGTCTAGGTCTCGCTTTGGCTCTGGAATGAAATCATCCATAGCTGCAACGAGTTCCATGACAGCATCTTCAGCTTCTTTGTCGCCTTCGATAGCTTTGGTAGCAGAACCCTTAATGATCGGGCAGTTTTCGTCGTAATCGTACTTAGCTAATAGCTCACGAACATCCATTTCAACTAGTTCTACTAATTCAGGATCAGCAAGGTCCATCTTGTTTAGGAAAACAAGAATCTTTGGAACACCAACTTGCTTAGCAAGAAGAACGTGTTCACGAGTCTGAGGCATAGGGCCGTCAGCTGCTGATACTACAAGAATAGCACCGTCAATTTGAGCAGCACCAGTAATCATGTTCTTTACATAGTCTGCGTGACCCGGCATGTCCACGTGAGCGTAGTGTCGCTTTTCGCTTTCATATTCCTGGTGAGATGTAGCAATGGTTATACCACGAGCCTTTTCTTCAGGTGCATTGTCAATTTGGTCATAATTAACAGCTTTGTTAACAGCACTTGGTAAGCGCTTTGCTAATGTCATAGTTATTGCAGCAGTAAGTGAAGTTTTACCATGGTCAACGTGACCCATAGTTCCAACGTTCACATGCGGTTTGCTGCGATCAAATGTTTCTGCCATTTGTTCTCCTTGGGATTAATATTTTTTGCGTTCAAGAGCAATGCCTTTTTACGCATAACTCATAGATTGTAACTAATTTGGTATCTGTTTGTAAAGAGTATTATTTTTAAGCACTCTTTGCATTTTTTGCGACGATCGCATCGGCGACATGTCCTGGAACATCAGCATAGTGATCAAGCTCCATAGAACTGCTTGCTCGACCCTTTGTCATGCTTCGAAGATTGGTTGTATAGCCAAACATTTCGCCAAGTGGTACAAAGGCTGTTATTTCTTTAACGTTAGCCTGGAGGTCTTCCATTGATTCAATGCGACCACGCTTTGAGTTAAGGTCACCGATGACTTCACCCATGTTTTCTTCTGGGGTTACAGCAACAACTTTCATGACTGGCTCTAGGAGTACTGGACTTGCTTTTCGAACGCCTTCTTGTAACGCCATTGAACCGGCAATCTTAAAGGCCATTTCAGATGAGTCAACGTCGTGATAACTACCATAATAAAGTTCTGCTTTTATATCTACAACTGGATAGCCAGCAAGAACACCATTAGACATAGCTTCTTCAATACCTGCTTTAACAGCGGGAATGTATTCGGTAGGGATAACACCACCCTTAATGCTATTGATGAATTCAAAACCTTTTCCAGCTTCATTCTGAGATAATCGAAGCCATACGTCTCCGTATTGTCCACGACCACCAGATTGACGTATAAACTTGCCTTGGATTTCAACAGCATCCTTACGGATAGTTTCTCGATAAGCAACTTGCGGGGCACCGATATTTGCGACAACGTTGAATTCTCGCTTCATTCGATCAACAATGATTTCAAGATGTAACTCACCCATTCCATTAATAATGGTTTGGCCAGTTTCGTGATCAACTCGCACTCGGAATGTAGGATCTTCTTCAGCAAGCCGTTGCAAAGCAATACCCATTTTTTCTTGGTCAGCTTTTGTAGCTGGTTCGATCGCAATACTAACAGGTGGTTCAGGGAATGTAATACTTTCAAGGATAATAGGCTTTGCAATATCACAGAGTGTGTTACCTGTTGTCGTGCCCTTCAGGCCAACAATAGCAGCGATATCTCCGGCAGTAACTTCAGTGACGTCCTCACGCTTGTCAGCTTGCATACGTACAATACGACCAACACGTTCTTTTTCACCAGTTGAGCTATTTAAGATATAGCTACCTGCAGAAACTTTACCGCTATAAACACGGAAGTAAGCGAGCTTACCGACGAAGGGGTCAGTCGCAATCTTAAAGGCTAGTGCTGCAAAAGGATCACTGTCATTTGGCTTACGTTCTATTTCTTCGTCAGTTTTTGGATGATGGCCCCATGTGCTACCACGATCTAGCGGACTTGGTAATACATCTACAACAAGATCAAGCACCTTCTCAACAATAACGCCGCGTCCATCTCCACCAGTTACTGGGAAAAAACGACCACTAAGGGTTGCTGTTCGGATAGCTTGTTTAACTTCAGCGATACTCAAGCCTTCTTCACCAACTTCAAAATATTTTTCTAGAATTTTCTCATCTTCTGCAACTGCGTTTTCAACGAGGAGACTTCGTGCTTTCGTCGCCTGGTCAAGCATATCCGCAGGTACATCACCTTCAATAAGTTCGTGATCAGTAAATTCTTTATAGGTGTATGACTTCATGGTTACGAGGTCAATTACGCCATTGATTTCTTGCTCAAAACCGATCGGTAGGTGAATTGGAAAAGCTCGTTTGTTAAGACGATTATGGATTGAATCGAGAGACTTATAAAAATCTCCACCAGTTTGGTTGATCTTGTTAATGAAACACGCACGAGGAACTTTATATTTGTCAGCTTGTCGCCATACAGTTTCCGATTGTGATTCAACACCCATTTTACCGTCGAAAACTACAACAGCGCCATCAAGCACCCGGAGTGATCGTTCTACTTCTACAGTAAAGTCGATATGTCCTGGTGTATCGATAATATTAATCTGGTGATCTTTCCAATAGCTGGTAACAGCAGCAGAAACAATCGTGATACCACGTTCTCTTTCCTGTGCCATCCAGTCAGTTGTTGTTCCACCTTCGTGAACTGCACCAATTTTATGCTTTAGTCCAGTTCGGTACAAAATACCTTCAGTTGTTGTTGTTTTACCGGCGTCAATATGGGCAATAATTCCAATATTGCGCATCTTATCCATAGGGGTTACTTTAGCTGCCATAAATTCCTCGTTTTATTAAAATTTTAAAAGTAATGCGTTTCTTATCGTGCGAAGTGAGCGAATGCTCTGTTAGATTCAGCCATTTTGTGTGTATCTTCACGCTTCTTAACAGCAGATCCGGTACCATTAAATGCATCCATGATTTCTGCTGCAACACGGTCAGCCATTGGCATACCTTTACGAGATCGAGCAGCTGCTACGAACCACATAAGTGTAAGATGACTCTGTCTTTGTCCGCGAACTTCAAATGGGATTTGATAGTTAGCGCCACCAACACGACGTGAACGAGTTTCAACGTTAGGCTTAACGTTATCTAGTGCTCGGTTAAGCACTTCAAGCGGACTTTCTTGCTTCAATTTCTTAGCGGCTGTTTCCATACCATCATAGATAATTTTCTCTGCAAGTTGTTTTTTGCCGTTAAGCATTACTCGGTTAATTAAACGAGCAACGCGAACGTCATTATATTTACGATCTGCTGGTATATCTCGTACCAGGCTCTTGGTTTTCTTTCGTGGCATTTCTGTACTCCTTTATATATACTTCTGCTCGCTCTTCAACCCAAATTAGTGGGAGAAGCGGTCACTGAAGCCACTAAAATTATTTACTATCTTTTTTGGCTCCGTATTTGCTACGGCCATTCTTGCGATTGCTAACACCTTGAAGGTCTAAGCTACCACGTACTACGTGATAACGCACACCAGGTAAGTCAGGAACACGACCACCTCTTATAAGAACAACAGCGTGTTCTTGGAGGTTGTGACCTTCTCCACCAATATAGGCCCAAACTTCATAGCCATTTGTAAGGCGCACACGTGCAACCTTACGAAGGGCTGAGTTTGGCTTCTTAGGAGTTTTAGTTGTTACCTTAACACACACACCGCGTTTGAATGGTGCAGGCTTTTCATAAGCTTTGGTTTTTAGGTTGTTAGTCACACGTAAAAGAGCTGGCGATTTACTTTTGTAAACACTTGTCTTTCGTGATTTTCTAACTAATTGATTAATTGTTGGCATAACTTCCTTTATTTAAACAGATTTAAGCTTCTTCGTCAATGGTTTCATCTTCGTCAGTCTCTGGAATATACCCAGTACCAACTGGAATCTTACGACCCAAGATAACGTTTTCTTTAAGACCATAGAGTTGATCAACCTTACCGCTTGTAGCGGCACTGATAAGTACTCGAGTAGTATCCTGGAAGCTTGCTGCAGAGAGGAAGCTATCAGCCCAGGTAGAAACCTTTGTAATTCCAAGCAGTAATTGACTAAATTGTGCAGGTTTCTTCTTATTCGCTACAAGGCCCATGTTCGCTTCGATAACCGCCGCTTTACTTGCGATATCTCCAGTAACATATTCGCTCTCACCCGGTTCTTCGATAGTGACACGGCTAAACATTTGTCGTACGACAATTTCTAGATGTTTGTCAGCTATGTTTTGACCCTGTGATGCGAAGATCTTACTTATTTCGTTCATGATGTAGCGCTGAGTAGATTCAACACCCTTGAGTCGCATAAGATCATGGAGGTTAACAGATCCACTAGTAAGTCGGTCGCCCGCCTTAACTGAATCTTTATCCTTAACAAGAAGTTGCTTAAAGCCAGGAATTTCGTATCGAACGATAGCCTGATCCTTTGGAACAATAGTTACTTCCGTTTCATTTAGGGTTACTTTACCGGCCATGCTCGCAACAAGTGGCTCACTCGCCTTATCTTTAGAAGCTATAACATCACCAATTGCAACTTCTTGCCCTTCAGCTACAGACGCCTTACGGCCGAGTAGTGGTAAGACAAGTGATTGCTGGTCTTGTCCGACAACCTGGATAATATAGTGATCGCCTTCTTCCCATACGTTGGCAGTACCATCAACATCTGAAAGATACGCCTGACCCTTTGGAGTTCGAACTTCGAAAAGTTCTTCAACACGGTTGAGGCCTTGGGCGGTTTCGTCAGCAATAGTAGCGCCGGCACGGTGCTTAGAGTCTAGTGACAACTGCGTACCAGGTTCACCGATACTTTGTGCAGCAATCACACCAACTGGATGTCGGTTTTCGACAAGTTGACCTGTTGCAGGATCAATTCCATAGCTCTTTCGGCTGATACCACGAACGGTACCAGTAGTAAGCGCACTCATGATCTTTACGGCTGGAAGTTCGCTCTTATCGATCTCAGCAGCTAGTGCACGAGTGATGAGTTCACCCTTCTTAACAATTGTTGTGCCGTTAGCTGCAATCTTTTCAGCCGCAAAACGACCTTCAAGTTTAAGCGCAAACGTAACACCAATTTCTTCGGCATCGCTTCGGTAGATAGTGAAACCTGGGTCTTCAACGTCTTCATCTACGATAAACACATCTTGCGATACGTCTACGAGTCGTCGAGTTAAGTAACCAGAGTCAGCAGTCTTTAGCGCGATATCGATGAGGGCCTTTCGAGTACCACGAGTACCAGTAAAGTATTCAAGAGGCGTTAGACCGCTCTTATAGCTCGACTTAATTGGAAGTTCAATAGCTCGGCCGCTAGTGTCTGAAACGACCCCAAGCATACCAACACTGTTCTTCATTTGGCCGATGTTACCACGAGCGCCAGAAACAACTGCGATTGACATAGAGTTATCCTGTGTTGCGAGTTGTTCGGCAAGCATTGACTGTACTTCATTGTCTACCTTGAGCCAGTTATCAATCGTTAGACGATAACGCTCGTCATTTGTAGTAAATCCAGCTTCGTATTGGTCACTAATATCTGCAGCTTTTACTTCACCGGCATCAATAACCTTTTCAATACCAACGATTGATGGGAAGTCATCCATACCCATTGAGATACCTGAAACTGTTGCATATTCAAACGCAAGGTCTTTGAGGTTATCTGCAATTTCAGCAGTTTTCTCTTGGCCATACATTTCATATACGTCAGCCATAACTTTTTGAATGCGCTTTTTAGGCATTGCTTCATTTTGGAATGGGAAATCATCTGGGAATAGCTCATTAAAGAGTAATCGTCCTAGGGTAGTCTCACGAACAATACCTCTGAATGAAACTGAGATAGGTGACTGAAGCTTTAATTCGCCTTCATCATATGCCATCAAGGCTTCGTTTACATCGCTGAAGTTCCGCAGTGCGTCACTCGCAAATTTATCGTAAGTAAGATAGTACGCACCAAGCACGATATCTTGTTCTATATGAAGAACGGGAGATCCATCTGCAGGCTTTAAAATATTCTTGCTTGCAGCCATGATTTCACGAGCTTCTTTTTGAGCAGCATCGGATAACGGAAGATGAACGGCCATCTGGTCACCATCGAAGTCGGCGTTGAAACCTTTACATACGAGAGGATGAAGCTGGATAGCCTTCCCTTCGATGAGGCGCGGTTGGAAAGCTTGAATCGAAAGTCGGTGCAATGATGGTGCTCGGTTAAGCAGTACATATTTACCAGCAATCACTATATCTAGTGCATCCCAAACTATCGTTTCACCCATTTCAATAAGTCGAGTTGCTGAACGGATGTTATGAGCGTGCTCATCAGCGATAAGCTGACCAATAACAAATGGCTTGAATAATTCAAGTGCCATCATCTTTGGGAGACCACATTCATTAATCTTAAGTTCAGGACCAGCAACGATTACAGAACGTCCAGAGTAATCAACACGCTTTCCGAGAAGGTTCTGTCGGAAACGACCTTGTTTGCCCTTAAGCATGTCACTAAGACTCTTAAGTTTTCGACGTTGGCCAGTATTTGATACTGCACGTCCACTACGAGCTGAGCTGTTATCGATAAGTGCATCAACAGCTTCTTGAAGCATACGCATTTCGTTTCGTCGAATTACTTCAGGAGCGTTAAGATCTACTAATTTCTTTAGTCGGTTGTTACGGTTAATAACACGTCGGTAAAGATCATTGAGGTCAGATGTCGCAAAACGACCACCAGTAAGCTGTACCATTGGGCGAAGATCTGGAGGAATAACAGGAAGAACCGTGAGACACATGCTCACCGGTGTAATACCAGCACGTTGCATGCTCTCTAAGATCCGAAGTCGTTTCATAATCTTTTTCTTACGTTGTCCCTTAGCTTCTTCTACTTCACCAGAAAGTTGCTTGATAAGTGATTCAAGCTCAACTCTTTCAAGCATTCCCTTAACGGCTTCACCACCCATGCCAACCTTAATGAGGTCTTGTAGTTCATCAGGAAGAAGACGATAGTCTGTTTCGCTCATAAGTGCATTGAGTTGTAGGCTATCAAGTTGTGATTTTAGCAGCTCGTAGTCTTTTGCAGTTTCTTCTAATTCCTTAGTTCGTTCTGCTGCTAATTGCTTAACATTGGCATTTTCTTCAGAAGCCATCTTTTCGTAACGAGCTTCAATTGCAACCTTAGCGGCTGCGGCTTCAGCTTCCTTATCTGCTTTGATCTGATCTCGCTTTTCGTCTTTTACATCAAGTACAACGTAACTTGCGAAATAAGCAATTCTTTCAAGATTCTTTACCGTCATGTTAAGGACAAGACCGATTGAGCTTGGAGTTCCACGAAGGAACCAGATGTGCGTTACTGGGCAAGCAAGTGCAATATGACCCATTCGTTCACGTCGAACGATAGACTTAGTAACAAGTTCACCGTTCTTATCTACTGCGGCTTCTCGGCTACGAAGACCTTTATACTTAGAATCATTTGAGTTTATATCTTTAACTGGTCCGAAAATCTTTTCACAAAAGAGACCATCACGTTCAGGCTTCTGTGTTCGATAGTTAATAGTCTCAGGCTTGGTTACTTCGCCATAGCTCCATTCCATAATGTCACTTGGGCTTGCAACAGCAAGTCGAACTGCATCAAAATCTGCAATATTGGTACCATATGTGTATTTACGCATTGGTCACCTCCTCTTCATTAACTTCAACGGGTAATTCGGCTGTTTCAACCTCTTCACCATTTTCATCTACTACTAGAAAATCTTCGCCAACTACATCAGCTGAAAGATCAAGGTCATTAATTTCTGATTGTGGCGCTTCGACAGCTGACAAATGTGAAGCTTCGTCTTTAATATTCACTTCAAGCAATTCTTCTGCATCTACAAC
Source organism: uncultured bacterium (assembly GCA_903880655.1). Taxonomy (GTDB): domain Bacteria; phylum Patescibacteriota; class Saccharimonadia; order Saccharimonadales; family CAIOMD01; genus CAIOMD01. The sequence goes on along the minus strand of CAIRQE010000027.1, from coordinate 16,604 downwards.
TTGGCCCATATTTTGATCAATTAGATCAACTTTAAGTCCAAGACCTTGTAGTTCCTTAACGAGCACGTTAAAGCTTTCTGGAACCTTAGGCCCAACAATTTCAGTCTGCTTAATGATACTTTCGTACGCCTTAGCTCGTCCGTATACATCGTCTGACTTGATGGTGAGCATTTCCTGCAAAGTACTAGCGGCACCATACGCTTCAAGCGCCCATACTTCCATCTCACCAAACCGCTGTCCACCATTTTGCGCTTTACCGCCAAGTGGTTGCTGGGTAACCATAGTGTAAGGCCCAGTTGAACGAGCGTGAATCTTGTCCGCAATCATGTGATTTAGCTTAATCATGTACATAGAACCGACAGTTGTTCGTTCCTTGAAAGCGTCACCAGTACGGCCGTCAAACAATTGCTGTTTGCCGTCTTCTGGGAGACCAGCTTCCTTAAGAAGGCTTCGGATCTTATCAATAGGAACTCCATTAAATGGAGGTGTCGCTACATGTAAACCAAGCGCACGCGCTGCCATACCAAGGTGCGTTTCGAAAAGCTGACCTAGGTTTGAACGGCTCGGAATACCAAGTGGGTTAAGAATGATATCCATCGGGGTACCATCTTCAGTAAATGGCATATCTTCTTGTGGAAGAATTCGGGCAATAACACCCTTGTTACCGTGACGTCCACCGAGCTTATCTCCAACAGCAACTTTTCGCATTTGAGCAACGAAGACCTGGATCTGCATGATAACGCCAGCCTTAAGTTCATGACCGTTTGCACGGCTGAATACCTTAACGCCAACAACTTTACCGTGCTTACCATTACTCATTCTCTGAGAAGTATCACGTACTTCTTTTGCTTTTTCTCCAAAGATAGCTCGCAAAAGTCGTTCTTCACTCGAAAGCTCTTGTTCACCCTTAGGAGTAATCTTACCAACAAGGATATCACCAGGATGCACTTCTGCACCTATTCGTACGATACCTTCTTCGTCAAGATGACGAAGCGCTTCTTCAGATACGTTTGGAATATCCATAGTCACAATTTCAGGTCCGAGTTTTGTTTCACGAACTTCAGTCATGTAATCAACGATATGAATACTGGTGAATTCATCATCTTTAATCAATCGGTCACTGATGATGATCGCATCTTCAAAGTTGTAACCAGCCCATGGCATGAATGCAACAAGTAAATCCTTACCTAGTGCGAGTTCGCCGTTGTCGACGCTCATACCTTCGATAAGAACATCGCCTGCTTTTACTACATCACCAGTATTAACAACAACTTTTTGGTTGATACTAGAGCCTTCGTTACTTCGTTGGAATCGCAAAGGAACATATGTTTTCTTTACTTTTTCGTACTGAACGACTACACCATCTCCAGCCGCTTTAATAACGGTGCCTTTATCTTCAGCAAGAACGATTTGTCCTGTATTTCGAGCAGCATTCGCTTCCATACCAGTTCCTACGATAGGAGCGGTAGGATTAATAAGGGGTACTGCTTGTCGCTGTTGATTACTACCCATGAGTGAGCGGTATACATAGTTCTTTTCAATAAACGGAATAAGTGAAGCAGATGAGCCGACGATTTGCTTTAATGCAGCGTCCATATAAGTGACATCGTCTGAATCAACCTCACCAGCAACTAGATGACTACGCGCTGACACGCGGTCGTTTACAAAATAGCCATCAGCATCAATATCATTTCCAGCTCCAGCAATAACAGCCTTTTCTTCTTCAAAAGCGTCTAGATAGATAACTTCAGAAGTAACTTTGGCTTTAATAGGCCAAGTAGCTCTCGTTTTAATAGCATCGAGCTTCTTAATATCTGCTGCAGTAATCTTAGTACCTTTTTTAACTATGGTTTTGCCTTTTTCATCTTCAAGATCAACAGCAGCGATGTGGCCAGCTAATTCTTTAGCAGGAAGTGCACTAAGCACTTTTCGATAAGGAGTTTCGAGGAAACCGTAATCGTTAATGCGAGCATAGCTTGCCATGTTAAGTACAAGTCCAATGTTTGCACCTTCAGGAGTTTCTACTGCACAAATACGTCCGTAGTGAGTAGCATGCGCGTCACGTACTTCAAATCCAGCACGTTCACGGCTTAGACCACCAGGTCCCATTGAGCTCAAGCGTCGCTTGTGAGCAAGTTCAGATAATGGATTAATTTGGTCCATGAACTGACTAAGTTGTGAGCTTGCGAAGAATTCACGAACAGCAGCAACAACCGGGCGAGCATTAATAAGCTGCCCTGGAGTAACTGTCTCAATTTCGCTCATAGACATTCGATCCATAGCGTTTCGTTGCATTCGAAGAAGGCCAATACGGAATTGTCTTTGCACGAGTTCACCAACTAATTTGACTCGTCGGTTTGCAAGACTATCAATATCATCAGCAGGTTCTTGTGTGTTGTTAAGACGAATGATTTCAGCAACAATCGCAAGAAGATCTTCAAGTCGCATAACTCGGTTTTCAGTTGTATTAGGAACGTCTAGATCAAGTCTTTTGTTGATCTTATATCGTCCAACTCGGCTAAAATCGAATCGCTTGAAATTGTAAAACATATTCTCGAGTAATGAACGAGCATTGTCATGAGTCGCGAGGTCACCTGGTCGGAGCCGTCGATATACTTCAATTAATGCTTCATTTGTTCCTTTTGAAGGATCTTTTTCAAGAGTCGCATCAACGTAGCTAAGTTTACCTTGGTCAACATGCTTCATCGCTTCTTTGATTGATGTTTCGCTCATTCCAAGTGCTTTGAAGAGAGTTGTTACTGCAATTTTTCGGCGACGATCGATTTTTACATACAATGCACCATTTACTGCAGTTTCAAATTCTAACCATGCACCACGGTTTGGGATTACCTTCGCGCCGTATAATCGTGAATTACCGTGATTTTCCGCAATAAAGAAAACACCAGGACTTCTAATCAACTGGCTAACTACAACACGTTCTGCACCGTTAATTACGAAAGTACCACGTTGAGTCATCCAAGGGTAATCGCCGAGGTAGATTTCTGATTCTTTAACTTCGCCAGTTACTTTATTGGTTAGTTCAACGACTGCCTTGAGCGGTGCGTCATAACTAACATTATTTTCTCGGGCTAAAGCCTCTGATACCTTTGGTTCTTCGAAATGGTAGCTCTTGAAAGAAAGAGACAATTTCGTTCCAGTATAGTCGTCAATTGGGCTTACTTCAGCAAGTAATTCGCCTAATCCTTCGTCTACAAACCATTGGAAACTCTTATTTTGATGATCTACAAGATTAGGAAGATTGATATCTTCGTTCTTAGTGTAGTAAATACGGGATGCTGATGCATCACTCTTCATAGCTGCTGTCTTGGCCATAAAAAAGCAGACTCCTGTTTAAATTTAACTGATGGTTACCTTGTTTTTGCGCGCGAAGGATAACTAAGCGGGGGTGTTTGGTACTCGTTTTTTGAGACAAGCGAGCACAGCCCGATTACACTACTTCTTGAAAGAAGTTTGCACCACTGTTAGCAAATTGTCAATACTTTTAGTATAAATTATTTTCGGTTAGTGATGATTTCGTCAATGAGACCATACTTTTTCGATTCTTCAGCTGTCATCCAGTAATCTCGTTCAACGTCTTGCTCGATCTTAGCTAGCTTTTGCCCAGTATTTTTAGCAAGGATTTGGTTCAACTGTTTCTTGAGGCGCAAGCCTTCTTTAAGGTCAATTTCCATATCAGTAACTTTACCCCTTGTGCCGCTGCTCGGCTGGTGAATCATGGTTGTAGCGTGAGGCAACATATATCGTTTACCCTTAGTGCCGCTGCTGAGCAAAAATGCACCCATACTAGCTTGCACGCCAAGTCCAACAGTTTGAATGTCGCATTTAACAAATTGCATAGTGTCATAGATAGCCATACCATCATAAACGCTTCCACCAGGACTATTGATATAGAAAATAATGTCTTTCTTTGAATCTTGTGATTCCAAAAAAAGCATTTGAGCGACAACAAGATTAGCAGTATGCTCGTTTACGTCTTCACCTAAAAAGATAATGCGATCTTTGAGCAATCGGCTGTAGATGTCATAGGCACGTTCAACACGGCCGTCGTTTTCAATAACTGTAGGAATGAGCATACTTTTCATACTATAAATATAATACACAGAGTTGGCACTCGTCAATAGAGAGTGCTAATTATTGAGCGTATTTAACAAGGGTTGCGACAGTCTTTTCAGTAAGCATTCGTGAAGCTACGTCTCGCTTCGCTTCTGGCTTTTCAAGCTCAGACTGCATCTGAGCGTCCGTGTATTGTCCTTTCATGATTTGCATTCGTACTTCAAGCTCCTCTGGAGTAATGGTAAGGTTTTCGACCGCTGCTATTTCACTGAGTATGAGGCCTGCCTTCAGGCGTTCCTCGGCAGCGGGTTTAAGTTCTTTTTCTTTGTAAGTTTCTTCTGTAAGTTTTGCATTTGCAAGATATTCTTTAAAAGTTTGCCCTCGGTACGCAAGATTTTGCTTAAATTCGCGATCAACACTTTCCATTTGTTCTTCAAGTAATGACTCTGGGAGTGCAATGGCTGTCTGCTGTACGAGATCCTTTATAAGGGTGTTCTCAAATTCAGCCTTAGCTTGTCGTTCTTTTTCTTCCTTGAGCTGCTTCTTGATATCTGTCTTAAGTTCTGCAACCGTCTTGAAAGGACCTACGGTAGATGCAAAAGTGTCATCAATTACAGCTTTAGATGTTTCCTCAACTTTATTCACCGTAATCTTAAAGGTTACTTTTTTACCCTGTAAAGCTTTTACGCCGTAGTCTTTAGGAAATGGAATGGTGAACGTTTTTTCATCACCTTTTTTTAGACCAACAACATTATCTTCAAAACCAGGGATAAAAGTATTGCTTCCCAGTGCAAGAGGATAATCTTTACCACTCGCTCCACTAACAAGCTCCCCCTTGGTATCACTACCTTCAAAGTCTATATTTACTCGATCTTCGTTTTTAGAAGCTCGTTCGACTTCTTTATAGGTTGCGCCCTGTAATGCTAAACGCTCCATGACTTCCGTTACATCTTTTGCAGTTACTTCTTCGACTTTAGTCATGGTTCGCTTCTTTTTGTAGTTCGGAAGCGTGATTATCGGTAATACTTCAACTTCAGCACTGAATTCTAGCTCTGTGAATGGTACAAATTTTAAAATATCAACTTTCGGCTGGGATACTACTCGAATTCCTTCTTTTGCAATTGCGTCAGAATAAAAATGATTAATCGCTTCATCGATTACTTCTGCTTGAAGTCGGTTTGGATCAACTTGTTTTTCTACTAGATTAAGGGGGGCTTTTCCGGCTCTGAAGCCAGCCATTTTTACTGATGGTGCCATCTTTTCGAGTACATGGGTTTTCATGGTCGCTAGATCTGATGTATCGGCGGCAATGACAATTTTAGTAATATTATTCTCTTGGGGTGTGGTTGTTATTTTCATATAAGTGTTAACTGTACCACAAATAACTGAGGTTTTAAAGAGTTAATTGGTCCCCGTTTTAGGCGAATAGCTTATCTGCAATGTTTGCAAAAGAAACAGAAGTTTCCTGACCTGTTTGGAGATCTTTTAAGACAACTCGCTTAATCTTTAATTCGTTATCCCCAATAATCAGTACTTTTTTGTAGCCAGATTTATCTGCAGATTTTATTTTTTTATCAAGCTTTCGGTCAGTTGCATCAACCGCCACATGGATTCCTTCAGATCGTAAGTCTGAAATAAGCTCAACAAGTGCTTCGTAATGATTACCTACTATAAGGACCGCGACATCAACTGTTGTACCGAATTCAGGAAGAAGTTTATGGGTTTCCAGAAAATCACGAATTGACACATCGCCCATGCCGAAACCAACAGTCGGTAAGGGCTCTACTCCAAAAAGACCGACAAGTCCGTCGTAGCGACCGCCGCCGAATAATGATCGATTATTTTCTGGTGCTGTATCAAACATTTCAAAAACAATATCTGTGTAATAATCAAACCCCCTCATGAGACTGGTGTCGAAGGTGACATTGGTGATGCCTTCGCGACCTAAGAGCATCTGAAGATTATGGATCTGTTGGGCGGATGGCAACGCCCTCACGTCATCGGGTAGGCTGTTGAAATCGTTTGCATCTAAGATTCCAGTAAGTTCTTCAATGTGATCTGAGTGCACTAATTTTTGAAGCCCATAATTAAATACTTCCTTAGTCATCTTATTCTTCTTATCGATAAGTCTTATAACTGCAAGGGCATTTTCTTCATCCATTGAGTAGCGTGTTTTAAGCAGGTGATCAATAAGCTTACGGCTATTTATCCGTATAGAATAGCTATCCCTATTAGCCCCAAAGCGTTGCATAATACTATCAGCTAGAATGATCATTTCATGATCAGCAGCAAGTTCAGAAACGCCAAAAAGATCAACGTTTAGCTGCCAGTGTTCTCTCAGCCTTCCTCTTTGTGGACGTTCATATCTCCAAACGTTCGGAATACTAAATAATCTTAGTGGGTAGGCAAGTTCTTGCCTTTTAGCGGCAACCATACGACTCACTGATGGTGTCATTTCTGGTCGCAAAGTTACTTTTCGTCCTCCACGATCTTCGAATGAGTAGGTCTGTTCGTTTACGATCTCTTGACTCGTTTTAGAAAGATATAGTTCTTCAGATTCAATAATTGAAGCGTTATATTCCTCGTAGCCGAACTTAAGTGCAACTTCTCTCCACACAAAGAATATATACATTTCAATTCTTTGATCTTCAGGGTAAAAATCTCGAGCTCCTTTATATGGTGCAGTTGAAAGTGCCATCTTACGCTCCCAGCTTTATTATTACTTGTGCATTCTTGCCTCTACGAAGCACTACGAAGCCATTAATAGCGTCATCGCTCTCAATCGTCGTCTTATTGAGCGGAATCTGAGAACCATTAATATATATCGCGTTACTATCTAGGAAGCGTCGAGCCTCTCCCTTTGATGTTGCAAGTCCAGCCTCAACCACTGATCCTGCAAGATCTACACCTTCCGGTGCTTCAAATATGCCAAGTTCTTCTCCGAGTTCAATAAAATCTTCCTTTTTAAGTTCTGTGTATTCGCCGTTTCCAAAAAGTACTTCACTGATTTTTTGGACGCTTTGGGCTCGTGCTTCGCCATGAACAATCTTGGTCACTTCATAGGCAAGAACTTTTTGAGCTTTTCGATCGCTCTTGTCTGCTTCGAATTCGTGAATCAATGCAACGTACTGATCTTTAGCGATTAGTGTATACAGTTTTAGGTAATCTTTAACACTTTCGTCATCAGCATTTAACCAAAATTGGTAGAACTTATATGGAGACGTAAGCGCTGGATCAAGCCATACTGCGCCTTCTTCACTTTTACCAAACTTAATACCAGTTGCCTTATTAATAACTAGAGGTGCAGAAAATATGTGCGCTTCACCGCCACCTATACGGCGAATCAGTTCAACGCCTGCAATACAATTACCCCATTGGTCAGCGCCGCATACCTGCAAGGTTGCTCCGTGTTCTTTAAAAAGATGGAGGAAATCGTAACCCTGTATTAATGAGTAGCTAAATTCGGCGTAGCTAATGCCTGCGCCGTCTTCACTAAGGCGTGATTGCACGAACTCCCGCCCAAGCATTTGTCTCATCGGTACGTGTTTACCAACTTCACGAAGAAAATCCAAATAACCAAAATCTTTAAACCAATCATAGTTATTAACAAGTTTAAGATCTTGTCCGGAAAATACTTGCTCGTATTGTTTTTTAATACCCTGGACATTTTTTTCTATTTCATCATTAGTTTTTAGGTCACGTTCTTGCGCTTTACCATCAGGGTCGCCAATGAGTCCGGTCGCTCCACCCACCAGAAGAATCGGTTTGTGTCCAGCATTAATAAAATGCCGAATCATCATAGCTACTGCAAGGTGACCAACAGTCATACTGGCAGCACTTGGATCTACTCCCCAGTAAAAAGTAATAGGCGCTCCGTCAAGCGCAGTAATGTCAGGATAGGTTGTTTGATTAACGAACCCGCGCCAGGTTAGTTCTTCTGATAATGTTTGTGTCATATCTGTTTATTAGAATACCATAAGATAAGAATCTTGATGAGCACTTTTAAGCTGTTAATATAAAAAATCCCTCATATTATGGGGGATTTCGTTAACTTCATTTGGTACCGCGGAAAGGACTTGAACCTTCACGCCCGGAGGCACTAGCTCCTAAGGCTAGCGTGTCTACCAATTCCACCACCGCGGCATAAAAATGGAGTACCGATTTAATTTATCAGATTTTTCGCTGAAAGACTAGAGTAGCATCACCATATTTTTTTTGATGTATCAGATCAAACCCATCCAACACATAGCTTTTATATTCAGGTGGGAGTGATAATACGAGCAAGCCCTCTTTCTCTACGCTTGATCCTACCTGCAGGATTTGATTATGCACAATGTCGTCATATGGTGGGTCACAAATAACAATTGAGAACTTTTTTAAAGGATTCTTAACGCTGTACGATGCAGCATTAGCGCGCACCAGGGTAACGTTCTCTTCAACCCCTAATTTTTTAATATTGTCACTGATTATTTTTGTAGCAAGATAATCTATTTCAGTAATTAGGACCTTAGAGGCGCCCCTACTGTATGCCTCAAGTCCTATGGCGCCGCTCCCTCCGTACGCGTCAAAAACAGTAAGCCCACTTATGTCTCCCAAACTATTAAATAATGCTCCTCGCATCTTTTCGCTCATCGGATGTGTTTTATGGCTTCGGGGACTTTCGAATGTTTGACCACCTAAAGAACCAGAAATAATACGCATAATTTAAATCTCAGCAGTTGTTAGTTCTGCTTCTTTTGCTGCCATATACCAAGCGAGGGTAATTGTTTTTGCCATTCTTGGAGCTAATTCCTTGCGAATCTTATTGGCAAGGCGTGGTGTCCAGCCTTTTTCATAGAAATTCTCATATAGATTAAGCATAGCGATTTCTCGAGCAATTCTCTTGAAATATTCACCAACACCTAAGTGTTCAATAGCCTTGATGTCATAACGAGAGGGTGTTGCTATCGCGGCTGACATGGGTGCGATAACCATTGCTGCGCCCCATTCAAACAGTGCATGCGTGGTGAACAGACCCTTTGCTCCCCACATTTCCCAGTTCTTAGCAACTAACTCTTTTTTAGTAGTAGCTGGAATAATAAGTTTTTTAAGTACGGTTGTTCGGGTTTCCTTTCCTTCACCTCTTAATTTTTCAAGTTCTTCTTCGAAAGGATAATGATGAGCTGGGGTTAAGCCGTCAACTATTGCGTGAGCCATCCAACTTGCTTCAAATGCTGCTCGCTCAAGGTTGTTAGCTTTGAGGCTTTTAACAAGATTTTTTTTATGTCCAATTATCAGCTTAACAAGGGCGCTGTCATCTGTATCAAAGGGATCAAAGAAATGCCACGGTGCGTGCTCTCCATCGAGTTTAATTTTTGCACTATCAGGACCATTTTTGCCTTCGAAATGGAGGATTAGCTTCGTGGCCGGAAAATTAGTATTTTGCTTCAACAAATCCGCCAATGACTTTCGTGCAATACGGTCAAGTTTTTGGTGTGCTCCTGCTAAATTGCCGGAACGGTTAGTTAAGGTTGATCCAGAATACATATATAAATTTTGCTGATTTTAGTTCAAGTAGGTCAGCTTACTTGCGCGCCGCACTTGATCGGCGATTTGCTTATATTTTAACAGATTTTCTTCTTTTTCCATAAATTTTGCTACAACATTACGTGCTCGAATAATGAGCTTTGTGTCCGTTAAGGAGGCTATTCTGAGATCAAGGCCGCCGTGCTGGCGAAGACCATAAATGGCACCCGGGCCACGTATTTCGAGATCAAGCTCTGCCAGCTCAAAGCCATCAGTTGTTTGTGCTATAGCACGCATACGTTTCGAAGGAGCCCTAGAGTCACTCAATACAAGACAACAATAGCCTTGATGGATATATCTGCCAACTCGTCCTCTTAATTGATGCAGCTGCGCAAGCCCAAATCTATCTGCTGACAAAATAGCCATGAACGTAGCATTGGCCACATCTACTCCTACTTCAATCACCGTAGTTGAGACCAGTACGTCTATCTCCTTGGATATAAACTTTCGCATAATGGCATCTTTTTCGTCAGCTTTGAGCTTTCCGTGCAGCAGCCCAACTTTCCAATCTTTAAGCACTCCCTGAGATAATTCTTTGTATACTTTCTCGGCGCTGTCTACCTGCAGCGAATCGCTTTCTTCTATAAGGGGGCAAACAATATATGCTTGATGTCCAATGCGCAATTGTTCAATCATTTTTTCGTACATTTGCTTTACTGAATTTGGTGAAACTATTTCTGTAAGCACACCAGCCCGATTGCTTGGGGCTTGATCAAGAATTGATAAAGATAGTTCCCCGTACACCGTCAGCGCTAGACTTCTTGGGATAGGTGTGGCTGTTAAACACAGCACGTGTGGCATATAGCCAGACTTAAGATGAAGCCTCTGTCTTTGTTGCACGCCGAAACGATGCTGCTCATCAATTATGACTAACCCTAAATTGTGCCAATTAACACTTTCCTGCAAAAGTGCATGCGTTCCTATAACAATAGATATTTTGTTATTTTCGATTCTTTCCTTAATGGCTTTTTTTTCACCAGCCTTAAGGCTTCCCGTGAGTAAACCGATTTTTTTGCCAAATTTACTATGACTGAATACTTTTTCAAAAGTTAATGCGTGCTGCTGCGCGAGTAGCTCAGTAGGCGCAAGAACCGCAACTTGGAGGCCCCCTTCTGCCACCATAAGAGACGCCATAGCTGCGACAACCGTTTTTCCAGAGCCTACGTCTCCTTCAACTAGACGATTCATAGGTTCATCCCGTTCCATATCTAAATAGATTTGCCATACTGTTTTTCTTTGGGCATCAGTCAAAGTGAAAGGCAAATTACTCACAAAATCGATTGCTGATTTTTGTAAAAATGGAATCTTGGGTGAGGGCACTTTTGTAGCTTCTATTTTATTTGCTTGGGCAGCGCACATAATAATGAAAAGTTCCTCAAAGCCAAGCCGCTCCTTAGCTTTAATTAGATCATCGGAATTTTTAGGAAGATGAATTGAAAATATTGCTTCTTTATATGAAATAACCTTGGCTGTTGTAACTACCCATTCTGGGAGTGTTTCCGGAATCGCCAGGTTTAGCTGCTCTATTTGGGCAATAGTTTTACGAATTAGGACTGAAGTAAGTTCTTTCGATTCTCGGTATGTGGGAAGAATTCTTGCCGTTTGACTATGCAGGGCTGATTCTGCTTTTTCAATACTAGGATTCGTTATTTGCAGTTGTTGGTTGCTTAGGTCAAAATTGCCACTAAGATAATATGAAACACTAAGGTCAATTGTTTTAGAGCGATATGGTTGATTAAACCATACAACCTTAACTTTCCCAGATTGATCAGTCGCTATGGCTTCCGTAATGTGCAGTCCACGACGAACACGTCGTGTCTTTATATTCGAAAAGATCACTTGAATAGTGACTAGCCCGGGGCGCATCGATGAAATTGCCAGAACATCAGAATAATCCTCATATTTTCGAGGAAAATAAAGTAGCAAATCGCCAATTGTTCTGAGATCATTTTTTTCAAATATACTATAAAGACGCTCACCCACTCCTTTGAGTTCAATTAGATTTGTATCAAGATTCATTACATTTAGTGTACCAGTCTCTTGGGCTTCAACGAAAAGCCAGATTATCCTGTAGTAATATGATGATTGGTTAACCATAAGAATTTATACAACTATTTATTACATTTGCTATACTGAATGCAGATAAAGGGTTAAGAATTTGAGGTATCACGCGTATAGCAAATTAAAGGCTTAAAGCCAGAGTAGAAAATGAGTAAAAAGTCTAAAACAAGTAGTAGAAATGTTCGTATAAATCGAAACGTAAAGCGAAAAGGATCAACCGTTCATAATGACGAACGGGCTCGTAAGAGAGCCGAATACTTAGCGGCAATGCCCAAAACTAGAGTTAAAAGAATGCTCTACAAGCTAAAACCATCCAATCTCTACCACTATTGGTTTAGCCGCGAGGGCGGAATTATGGCACTAAAATTATTCGGTGTTGGAGTTGTCGGTTTGATGATTTTAATTCTTGCATTATTTGCCTTCTTTGGAAAAGATCTTCCCAAGAACATTAATCTCAATTCATGTACCCAAGGTGAAAGTTCTAATATATTGGCAAGAGATAAGTCACTTCTCTATGCAACCTCTGGAAATTCAATCTGTACTCCTGTCACATTTGAAAACATCTCCCCGTATCTTAGACAATCCGTAGTGGCTTCCGAAGATAAAAACTTCTACAACGAAGGAGCGTTTAGTGTTCGCGGACTTGGACGTGCATTCGTAAATGACATAACCGGCGGTTCTACTCAAGGTGGTTCAACTATTACTCAACAATATGTCAAGAATTCATTACTCAAAAGCACGGCACGAACAATCTCAAGAAAAGTTGTTGAGCTAGTTGTATCCATTGATGTTGAAAGAAAATATTCTAAAGATGCGATACTAAATGCATACCTCAACGAAATTCCTTTTGGATCTATTTATAATGGTGCCGAGGCAGCTTCAAGAGGTTACTTCAATAAACAAGCCAAGGACTTAACGATTGATGAAGCTGCATTACTAACTGCTATCATCCCCGCGCCTACTTATTATTCTCCATATGGCAGCCATACCCAGGATTTGACTGTTAGGCAGCACCATGTCATTGATCTTATGGTGCAGCAAGGCATGATCACGAAAGCTCAAGGTGATGCAGCAAAGAAGGTTAATACACTTGCTAAAGTTACGAATAACTCAAATAGCGCGGTCGGAAAAAATGCACCATACTTTGTTGACGAAGCCGAGACGCAGGCTGCCTGCATATACTCAGGTCTTGACATTGCTGAGTGCGCTTACTGCGAATCAATTAATTTCGATTCGTCAGTTGATGGCAAATGTAAGCTAGAAGATATTTCAAGCGCAGGCCTTACGATTGTCACTACGCTTAATCCTAAACTACAGGCACTAGCAGAAAAAAATATAGCCGACTTGAAGATTGAGGAAAATCGATGGAACACAAAAGATGACTTAGCGTCAGTTGCGCTTGATGCTAAAACGGGCCAAGTACTTGCTGAAGTAGGAGGAAGTAACTACGGAACCAGCCAGGTTAACAACGCAACATCTCCCCATGAGCCAGGATCTTCGTATAAGATTTACGATTATAGCGCGCTGATGGCTTCTACGAAAAGCTGGGGTGCGGGCTCAACTATGTATGACATTAACACTGATTTCGGCGGAAGCTTCATCCCTCACGACTTTGATAATGGAAGTCAAGGTGCCGAATCCATGCGACAAGCATTCGGAAATTCAAGAAATATACCAGCACTAAAAGCAATGTATATAGCGGGCATACAAAACACTATCAGTCTTTCACAGAAAATGGGACTAGTAAGTGGATATAAATGTGGTGGTGGTTGTGGACTTGACTCAGGAATCGGCTCAGGCAGCTTGCGACTTGATGAGCATGCAAACAGCTACGCTACAGCATCACGAGGCGGTCTCTATAAGCCTGAGACGTATATCCTCAGTATCACCGATTCAAATAACAAATCTCTTTATCAGTGGAAAGATAGCAGTGGCCAGCAAGTACTTGATCCCCAGATTGCCTATTCCGTAAATAGCATGCTCAATACAAGTGAAGCTACGCGATATGAGGGCGGCAACCTGCCCGGAAATGTAATGGTAGCATCTAAGACCGGTACAACCGATTATCAAGATAATAACCTTTTCATGGGGTATACGACTGATCTTGTCTACGGAATGTGGGTTGGAGGAGTAGACGGAAATGGTGAACCATTCTCTTTACATACCTATTTTGCTGAGAATAATCTAGCACCCAAATGGCGATCGTTTATGATTCAAGCGAATGAAGAACTTCATATAAGTAATACCGCATGGGTGAAACCATCGAATATGAAAACTGTTTGTATAGATACAAACTCAGGATATGCAACAAACTCAGGTGGTAACTGTGATATTTTCCCAAGTTGGTACAATCCTCAGTATCCCTCTAACTCACAGACTACAACCATAGATTCAGTTTCAGGATTACTTGCAACTGACTGTACTCCTGCTTTGGCACGCAAAACACAGTCGGGCGTTGGTTTTCTTCCAGAGATTCCTCAGTCAGATCCTAATTTTGGTGCTTGGGTCGGACCAATTATTGCAAGATATGGACCAGTCGGAGGATCAGCCCCAACTGCAACAGATAATGTACACGGAGACGGAAATAACTGCTTTACCCAAGATCAACCTTCTGTCCAGTTAAGTGCTCACAAAAATACTGACGGAAGTTACGCTGTTTCTGCAACGGTTACTCAAGGTAAAGCAGCTCTAACAACCCTCAACTTCAAGTTAGACGGAAATATAATTAATGGTGGCTCCTTGGCGGTTACTGCGGCTGGAACTTATCCTAACCCAGCTTTAACGCTAACATTACCCGCAGGGACGGCTTCGGGAGTCCTAACTGCTGATGTTATTGATGCGAGCCTATACGATGTCACGTCCAATTCAATTACGCTAAGTGCTACTCCAGTAGCACCCACTACTCCAATTTAAAAACCAACAAACCCGTAAAAATTTAAATACGCCTAGCTTCGATCAACTGCGTCAATAAGAGCTGATTCATGCTTGTTAGTATACTTTCGCACTGGTCTTTTAGAATGGACAGTTTTAGGAACAGTAAGTTTGGTTCCGAAAACCATCTTTCCGGCAACTGTTTGGTGCGTTCTAGTTGTTTTTACAGTTATTGTTTTGCCAATATCTTTTCGTGCCCCATCAACTACAATCATTGTTCCATCTTCCATATATCCCACTCCTTGATCGCGATTACTTCCAGGTTGCAATATTTTTATCTCAAGGTTCTCCCCAGGAAGTGAAACAGGACGAAGGGCATGCGATAGTTCATTAACGTTTAACACCCTGACTCCTTTTATACTAGCTACCTGATTAAGGTTAAAATCAGTGGTGAATAAGTCAGCACCAATTTCGAGCGCCAAAGATACTAATTTGTCATCATTCATACGATCAGCAATTGAAGTTTTATCAACTTCTACTTCAACTGATGGTTCTCGCTGTAACTGTTGCACTACTTCAAGCCCAAATCGAGCTCGTTCTCTTTTATGGGAATCATTGCCGTCTGCTAGCATCTGTAGTTCTGACAGAATAAATTCTGGAACTACTAATTTATAGGGGATGAAGCCTGCTCTGACTAAATCAACAATCCTCCCATCAATAAGGGCACAACTATCCAAAATAACAGCTTTTTGCTTTTCTTTCTTTGAAGCCAATATAGGCAGTTCTTTTTTGACAACAATTATTCCAATGATAACTATTGCCATCGTTTGTATTAGTTCTAACATTATTTTTTCCTTTTCATTATTTCTCTAAAAATGTATTGAGTGCTGAACGAACATCATTCATTTGATGTAATATTGTTGCTGGTTGAGCACCCCTTACTTTTGGGCCAATGACATCTTTGAAGCCCAGTTTCTTAGCTTCAGCAATACGTTTATCAATCCAGGGTACATGTCTAACTTCTCCGCTCAATCCAACTTCTCCAAATACCACCGCATCCTTCTTAAGCTTCATCCCTTTGGTAGCTGATGCAATAGCCATGCATATAGCAAGATCAGCGGCTGGCTCTGTAATCTTCATGCCTCCCACGATATTTATATAAATATCTTTGTCTGAAAGTTTAAGCTTTGTTCGTTTCTCGAGCATCGCTACAAGTAAATTTAATCGATTCAAATCAATACCTGTTGCAGCCCTTTTAGGATAGCCATAACTAGTTGTATGTACAAGTGCCTGCACTTCAACCAGCAACGGTCTAGTACCTTCTAGGGTTGCTAATACTACTGAACCATCACTGAGCTGACGCTCTGCAAGCAGTGCTGCCGAAGGATTATCTACAATCTCGAGTCCACTATCAAGCATTTCTAAAATTGCTGCTTCATTTGTCGAACCAAACCTGTTTTTAATTGCTCTTAGGATTCTGAAGCCACCATACCTGTCTCCTTCTAGTTGCAATACAACGTCGACTGCATGTTCTAGAACTTTAGGCCCAGCAATACTTCCTTCTTTCGTGACATGACCAACTAAAATTAGGGCGGTATTTGTTTTCTTGGCAGCAATCGTTAGAAACTGTGTACTATTGGTAACTTGGCTTACGCTTCCGGGCATACCAGTGATTTCTTCAGCTGCTACAGTTTGAATTGAATCGACGATCACTAGGTCATATTCATTAGCTGCAATTGTTGCAGCGATATCATTGGTACTCGTTGAACTTACTAGCTTTAGGTTTGTGTGCGCTGCTTTAAGCCGTTCTCCTCTTATCTGTACCTGTTCTGGAGACTCTTCACCGCTTACGTAAAGTACACTTGATGTCTGTGCCGCATTGTAAGCGAGCTGAAGGAGTAACGTGCTCTTTCCTATTCCAGGCTGTCCTGCAATAAGACAAACACTACCGGCAACTATACCACCTCCAAATACTTCATCAATATCTGAAACACCAAGAGTAATTCGTTTCGTTTTAAAAACTTTTTTATTAT
>CAIRQE010000026.1 GCA_903880655.1 uncultured bacterium | reverse complement strand
TAACGTCGAGTATTGTAAGGAGAATCTATGCTAGGAGATGGTGTCTGCCCAGTAATAACCGCCGCATATTGATAGGTGACGTCAGAACCCAGCATCATACCAATTTTAATTCTATTCAAAAATACTTGAGCGACCATTTGTCTGTCATTGTCATTTGAAACTTCATGCTCAACAATGGAAGCAAGTGTTATAGCCTGAAAAGTATTCAGGCCTTCCCCCTGATAAGCGCTTATCATTTCAGATGTCACAACTTTACCCATTTCGTCCAATGACTGTTTTACGATATTCGTAGGAGTTGTAGTAGAAGAAGTACTGAAAGTGTCCGGATAAAGGTAGCCTTCCAATGAAGCACCTGCAGGTTTAGAATTTAAAATTGCTTCATTAGGATAGCTCCCAGGATCAAAAGCTTTCTCGACGGAAGCCTTTGAGTACCCAGCGTCCAAAAAGGCAGCTTTTATTTGATCTAGCCGTTGAGCGGGTAAGATAGTAAAAGTATAGGCATTAATTTTTCCGTCCGTAATAATGCCAATTGTTTGAATTATAGAGGCGGAGGAATCAAGCGTATATGACCCTGCCTGTAGGTTACTTCTCAGGTTATGAATCCTCAGGTAAATACTAAAAGCAAAGGCGCTTTTAATAATCTTTTTTTCCTGAAGTAGTTGCGCTATCTGATCTGCAGTTGCACCTTTTTGGATAGTGACACTTATTGCATTAGATTTCGTCGTCAAAGGACTCAATTCATTTTCGTACCATACGTACATACCTAGAACCAGAAAAACTGGCAAGGATAGAGAAAGGGCGAGAACAATTAGCTTCTTAAGCTTAGTCTTTTGTTTCTTAGCTCCAGCCGTACTTGAATATCTCATAACTGCTCCAAGTAGTCTTCTAGAATTACCACTGCAGCCATGGCATCAATATCAGTCTTCTTGTAGCCACTACCCGCCAAACGCACTTCAGCAGCCTTTGAGCTCAATGTCTCATCCTGAAAAATGATAGGTAATTTTAAAGATTTTAGGTAATTTTCTACATAATCTCTTACATATTTTGTTTGCGCTGTTTCCTCGCCATTCATGTTACGAGGTAGACCGACAACCATTGCATCAATATTTTCTTCATTAATGATTTTAGTGATCTCAGGAATGAAATTATTGTCATTTTTCAGGGTTGCGACAACCTGCGGAAGCCTGGCAATCATATTAACTCGAGCAACACCCGTCTTACTTTCCCCTATATCTAGTCCAAGTACATTATTAATTGCCATTATTTACAAAGCTAACATTAATCTGCTTAAGATTCTTGGGAGCAGTAGTTACATAAAAAGGATTGTAGTTAATCGTCACAGATGTTACTCCTGGAAGTCCTTGGATATAATTTTGCGCATCGCCTTTTTTCATTCCTTTAATACTTTGAGCAATTGCTTGAGGATTTTGCTTGATTCCCGTTGTTGCCGTTGTGCTTAAATTGAAGGTTATATTTCCATTGGATGGTTGATCTTTAATTGTTTCAGCGGCGCTGCTTATACCCGTAGTTAGTACACTTTGGGTACTGGCTAGGTTTTTTCCTGCAAGCATTGTAATAATCTGATTTAACCCATCTGTACTCGCTCCAGTCATTACTGAATTATATGCAATTGTAGCTGTTGCTGTCGATCCCTGTTCGCCTACGGCCGGAGAACAAGTTACTGCGCCAGGATTAGCAGCGAAGGAGTCTAAGAGCGGCGTAAAGCCTTCTTTGTTTAGCTGATTTTGAAGTTGTGTCTTATATGAATCGGAAGAGCCGTTTAGAATTGCATTACCTGCATTCGTGCAATCATCCTGACTTACTACGGTTACATTTTTGTCAGTACCTCCGCCCATGTCACTTCCATTCCCGATAATAGAACTAAATCCAGTGACTGAATAGCTGTAATTAGATGTAGTAGCAAGATTATAGGAAGTACCACCATTTTGCGCCTCCACGGCAACTTTAGCTGGTTGGTCTTTCAGGCAGTTACTACCATCTAAAGCAATTTTACTTGGAGTTATCGTGATGGGTGCTGTTGTTACGAAAATAAAGCCCCTTGAACTTAGTTGCGTACCCGTACTCAATGTAATAGTCGTGCCATTAAACAAAAAGGCTGTTCTATCCACTACACTGCAATCATAAAGTGTTACCGTACCACTCGCTTTATTTCCCTGATTTTGCTGCCCGGTAGGAGTGAAAGTTTTGGTAGCGTTAGTTTTTAGGGTATCAAGTTTTCCTGGAACAATCATCTTATCAGTATCAACGGAGGTTTGTTTAACATTCGTAGTGACTACAGTGTTTATGACATTGCTTACATTTTGAGTTGTAATCTTTACTGTTACTTTTGGTAGTACGTAAGTCATAAGATACCATCCACCGATAAGTACTATTAATACCGTTGGTATTAGAAAAAGTTTAATCCGGAATGAATCAAAGTTTGGAACTTTTACTTTTTTACTCTTCTCTTTTTTACTTGGTTTCAAATCTTCATCTTCATTAGTTTCATCGTCCTTGAATGGTTCATCTTCTGATCCCAGTGTGATTACATCGTCATCCGAAAGCTCACCTATAGATCTTGTTTTATCGAGATCTATGTTGTCATCCTCATCGTTAGACTCGTCTTCATCGGTTTCATCTTCTTGCTCATCTTCATCACTGAATTCCTCAGTTTGTTTTTTTGTGCTTTGAGTAGTAGGTATGCTCGGTCGTGCTTCCAAGGAGTTTGCAACCATAATTCCTGCAGCTCCAGCAACAGCCATTAAGGACTGCTCGCTAGTTACAAGAACTAAGTTTTTCTTAGCACTTTTTGCTGCCCGGTTAAGTATTTTCATATTAATTGAGCTCTGCAAAACAGTACATCGCTTAGGGAGTATAAGAGCAACGATTGAACTTTCCGATGACTGAACTTTATCAGTTATCGAAGTTATTTCATCATCATTATCTATATATATTGTATCTTTTTTCATATCTTAAGCATCCTGTTCAATCGATCACGAACAGATTTCGAAGAACTCTCATATTGTACCAAGCTATCCATTCCAACGCGAAGCAATCCCATCGCAGTTATATAGGTGTGATCTTCAATTATTCCAGTTGCATCCGTAATTCCTACCACCTGCTCGGGGCTTATAAGTTGCACTTGTGGCTTCTTAGTGAAAGGAAGTTCACTGTACCAATCTTTTCTGTTGAGGGCATCAACAATCATTTCAAGCCCTGCGCCACCGCCGCAAAGTAAGATGCGATGCGGCAAATGATCTAGTTTAGGAAATTCTTCCAGTGCTAGCTCTACTCCATTAAGCCAAACGGTAAGTGTTTTTCTAAGTGCAGCCTCTACCGGCTTACGCCTCGGTTCAGGTGTCCGATCATTACTGAGTCCAAGCTTCAAAGATTCAGCTCTTTCAAAGTCAGTGCCAAGCTCTTTTTCGACAGATTTTGTGTAGCTTCGACCGCCGATACCAAACATTTTCGTGCCTTCAACTCCGCCCTCGTTTACAACTGCAATATCCGTTGTACCTCCACCAATATCAATTAATATTGCACTCAAGTTAGCATTCGGATCATCACCAATAACCGCTCTTGCTACAGCAAAAGGTTCAGCTGCAACAGTAAGAAGATCGAGATCAAGTTGATGGGCAACTCTTTCTATGGCACCAAAATGAACTTGCGGGGCGAATGCAGTATAAAGCTGTACACTTACTTCTTTTCCTTGAAAACCGATCGGGTTCGTTACGCTATAGCCATCTATTTCGATAGATATAAGTGCACTGTTAACAAGTTTGATACCTATCTCTTTACCACCAGTATCAATAGATAATTCTTTCTTTGCCTGTTCAAGCGCTCTCTCCTGGACATGCATAAATATTGAATCTACTTCAGTAACATCAATTTCTTTATTAGGGTTTTTTCTTGAAAATTTAACAGTTGTAGTATTTCCACGGACAAGTTCACCAGCAATACCAACTACTGCGCTACGGGCGCTCACACCTGCTTGCTTCTCAGCCTGATTAAGCGCTATATCACAATTTGCAACAACCCCGGCAATGTCCGCTATAGCACCCGCCTGCATATCGTGAAGTGTCTGGTGCGCCCGGCCGACACCTAAAATTTCAATGCCATTTTCTTCAGTGATTCGAGCCACTAGTGCTTTCACAAATTCCGTTCCTATATCTAGCGAAACAAGCAGCTGTTCGTCTGCATCTTTTTTAGATGCTTTTTCATTTTTTTTAAATCGTTTTATTTTACCAAGCATATCCTTTTTATTTTACCATAAACAGGGATTATGCATGAGCAAGATTATTGACTATTTTGATTATTAATTATATAATATATTTCATGTCAAAATCAGAATCAATAAATGAATTTTCCGATCAAAAATTTTACAATGATTACGTAGATAATGCTTTACGATTAGACGAACTTCATACTGATAAAGAATTTGAAGATTTCGTAAAGGAAAATTGGTCAATAAAAGAATACTTTTACTCCCTAGCAAAATTTGAAACTACGAACGATTTTCTGCCACCAGCCGTCACATCTGTATTTGATATTCCTGATGATATTATCGTTAGAGACATTTCATTAACTTCTTGTGAATCTCGAGACCCTTATACCAAAAATAGTCCTACAGCATATTTTTCATCAATGTCATTCAAGATTCGTAACTTACAATTTGAAATCTTTACTACAGATAAATACATAATGAATGTGCTGAACACTAACACACTAGAGCAAGTAGAGATTCAGGAAGATTATGATATTGTTACTCAATTCACACTAGACTTTTTTATAAGAGAATCAAAAATAGATCTAAAACATAAAGCTGAAAAGATAAAAGACATGATCAATCTAGATTTATCAGCTTCTGAAACAATTGGTACACTTACGTATGATCTAGCTCAGCATGTTGGAAAATCAATTGAATCAATGACGGTTGGTGTATTTAATGAAGCAAAAGCAAAAAATGTAATAATACAAAGAAAAAGTATTGCGAGAAATAATGAAAATACGATTTCTATTAATCTTCATACAACGAAAAAGAATGCCGATAACGATGTCATACTTTATGAGTATCTGCTATCCTCTTCTTTAATAGATGCCGATATATCGAGAGACGAAAAGCATTTATCGATAGCAACAACACGCCCGACTAATACTAATAGTGATGATATCTTGATTGATTTATTAACTAATGATAATGAATTTTCAATTATTCAACCAAAAGAATCAGCTATCGATACTCATCAAAGTACTATTCAGGCGCTAGCAGAAGCTGTCATTAGATGCAGTCAAAAATAATCTAGATTAATATAGCTTTTATTCTTCTAATTCCTGAGGATGATGACTCTTCTTTTATAATCTTGAATCTTTTGCCGCCTTCAGATAATTCTTTAGTCTGATTGACGTGTGGGCCACCACAAATTTCAAAACTAAATGGTTTCTTTTCATCCTTTGCCTGCATTCTATAAACTTTAACAATATCACCGTACCGGTCGCCGAAAGCGCCAAGAACATGAAGATCTTCAATCGCATGTTTCGTAGGATGCTCTTCCCAGGTGATTTTTAAGTCTTTGTCGATTTGGTTGTTAACTGAATCCTCTACTTCTTTAATTTGTTCAGATGTCATCTTTTCAGGATGGCTAAAATCAAATCGCAGCCGTTCTTCGGTAATATTACTACCATGCTGTATAACGTGATCACCTAGCACGTTTCTTAAAGACTGGTACATTAAATGTGTCGCTGTATGATACTTTTTATGAGTTTCGGTTTGCCCTCCGAGTCCTCCCTTAAAAGTTCCTTTCGTAGCTGTCTGGCTTCGTTTTCTTTGCTCATCCATTCTTTCATCAAATTGTTTTTTCCAGCCTTCGCTCACGTCAAATCCTTGCACGAATGCTTCCTCAACGCTTAACTCTGATGGAAATCCATAAGTATCATATAAAGTAAAAATATCTGCCCCAGAAAGCTTACCTTGGGCAGCTATCTTGCGTAATTCATTTACCCCTTTTCTTAGCGTTTGGCGGAAGATCTTCTCTTCCTTAACAAGAACTGCTACGACTGCTTCTTTTTGGGCTGCTATTTCAGGGTATTCTTTTTCATATAGACTCACTATGGTTGGAACTATTTTTTCACAGAGCCCTTGCTCAATCCCTAACCCAAAGGCATATCTAATAGCGCGACGCATGAATCGACGCATAACATATCCTTGCGTCTTATTGCTCGGCACCACTCCGTCAGTCGCTAAGAATACTGCGGTCCTTAAATGATCAACAATGACACGCATTGCCGTCAATTCCTGCTCATAAGTCTTTCCGCTCAACGCCTCAAGTTCTTGGACTATCGGCCAAAGCAAACTAATTTTAAACATATCATCATTATTATTTTTTGCAGCCGCAATTCGCTCCAGTCCTCCGCCAAAATCTACATTTGCTTTGGGTAAATTAGAAAATGTTCCGTCTGCATTTTTGAGGTATTGCATAAAAACACAATTACCGATTTCCATATATCTTCCACAATCACAATTAGGGTGACAATGATCCCCCCATTTTGTGTCATGCTCTATGTGTTCAAATTCATAAAAAATTTCCGTGTCGGGGCCGCCCGGTTCTCCCGCAGGCATATTGCTTGGAATGCCGGCTCTACTCCACCAGTTTTTCTTTGCATCGTAATAGAATATTCTTCCGTTTTGCATTCCTTTTTCGTAGCCATTTTGTTCTGAACCCAGATTAACCACTTTTGCATCTATTTTTTTTTCTTTAAAAAGCTTTTCCCATAATTCTGCAGATTCATTATCTTTTTCTATTCCAGCTTCTTTATCGCCAATAAATGCAGTGACAAACAGCTTAGCAGGATCAAGCTTAACCTCTTCTGTTAGGAAGCGGAAAAACCACTCAATTTGTTCTTGCTTGAAATAATCACCAAAACTCCAGTTACCTAGCATTTCAAAAAAAGTAGTATGTCGATTATCTCCAACCTCTTCTATATCTTCAGCTCTAAGGCATGTTTGACTATCTACCAGCCGTGTTCCGTCAGGATGCGGCTCTCCGAGTAAATACGGCAAGAGTGGCTGCATTCCACTTCCAGTAAACAGTGTGGTTGGATCATTTTGAGGAACTAAATTAGCTCGCGGAATAATGACATGTTTTTTTGATTTAAAATATTCGAGATAGGCTTTTCTAATTTCTTGTGCATTCATTGCTAATATTGTACCAGATTTATAGGGGTTAAATAATAATCCCACCACCTACGACTCTCTCGTTTTCATAAATAACGACTGATTGCCCTGGCGTAACTGCCCGGACTGGGTCGTTTAGAATTAATTCGGTCACCTTTTCTTTGAATTGCGCTTTCACGAGTGGGGCCCGATAACGTGTTCTTACCATATATACCTTCCCTATCTCGGGGGTTTCGTTAATCCAATGTAAATCGGTTAGACTGAGAGTATCCTTCCACAACGAATCATCGTCAATTTGAGATGTTACGTACACCGTGTTTGTTTTCATATTTTTTCCGGTTACGTAATATGGGAATCCTCCCCCAATGTCCAGACCGTGTCTTTGACCGATTGTGTAAAAAATTGCGCCCTCGTGACGTCCAATTACCTTTCCGTTTTGATCAATTACATCGCCCATTTCAGTTTTCACATACTGCTGCAGAAATTCTTTGATTCCAACTTTACCTACGAAGCAGATTCCCATACTTTCTTTTTTATGGGCAGTTGTGAGGTTTCTTTCCTCGGCCATTTTTCTAACTTCTGGCTTGGTAAAGACCCCTAGCGGAAAAATAGTTTTTTCCAGAACCGATTTTTTTACTCTGTATAAGAAATAACTTTGATCCTTATTTGAATCTTTTCCGACTAAAAGCTGGCCATTAAAAGATCTCGCATAGTGACCGGTAGCAACAAAATCCGCACCCTGCTCGATTGCTGTGTTGAAAAATAGCTTAAATTTAACTTCTTGATTACACATAATATCTGGATTCGGAGTCCGCCCAGCCTTATACTCTTCGATCATGTAATCGACTACTTTCTCTTGATATTCTTTTTCAAAATCAAACATCTTGAATTCTATACCGAGTTGGACGGCTATTCTTTTTGCATCCTGATAATCTTCTTTCCAAGGACAAGCAAATCCAGGAAGATCCTTACTCCAATTTTTCATATATACGCCCACAACTAAATAGCCCTGCTCTTTCAGAAGAGCTGCAGACACGGAGCTATCCACGCCACCACTTAGACCTACGTAAACTGTTTTCATCGACTACTAGTGTACACTACTCACCAAAAGGATGCTCGCCTCTTTGTAGCTTGGATTTAACAGTTTTAGTTCCAAATCCCCGCCCAAGCCAAAAGGTTATAATAATTGCTACAAAACAAAAACCAAATACTTGCCAAGAAATAGCCGAGAGCGTTGCTGGCTTTGCTGCGGAAGCTCCAGCAACAGAAGACTGTACCACCTGACCGTTAGCGACACCGGACAATTGTAAAAACGCAGAAACACCATTTTGATCAACTGCTTTTATGAGTACCTTGAATAATCCAGCCTGCTGATAGGTGTGCTTAATGGTAAATTGCCCCACTGCTGTTTGTGAATACATATCTGCCGGAGTTAAATCACCCCAATCAACGCTTACTGCGTACGGTGCACTTCCGCCACTAATTATTATTGGCCAGGTAAGTTCCTGCTTGGGATTCGCACCCCTTTGTCCAAAATTAGAAGTTAAGGTAACAAGGGATGAGAGGGAGGGATTAGCAACTGCATTAGTGTAATTGACGTTGACTGTCTCGCTATCTGGGCCTGCTTGATTCAGTGAATCATATACTGTCGCCTTAAGTTCATTTTGACCACTAAATAGATCAACCTGTATGGAATAGGCGCCAGCCTGACAGGCAACGGCTCCACCGAATACACCATTTTTAAAAATCTTTACTAGGGTGTTTGCGGGACACGATCCAGTGAGGGTTATGGGTACCGCTGTGAAGTTAGCCCCATTTGCTGGACTTACAATAGAAGCAGCCACAGTTGGCGCAGGTGCTGCTACCTCACCTTGTAGCCCAACCCCATTATTCTGTGGATTAGTTATAGCAAAGCTATGGTTAGTGAAAATAATTAAGGATGCAAAAGATAATAGTGCGAGATTAAGAGTATGTTTATGGCTTTTTTTCATCTATTAACCTGACCACCCTTATACTTTATTTCTTAATGTGAGCCTTGTGTCTTGGAGTATGACGACGTCGTACGATAGCGTAACTAATTCCTCCAACTACTGATACCACTGCAATACCACCTACAGTAATTAGCCAAAATGGAATAACCCAAAAACTTGTCTTAATTGTCATTACCTGGCCTGACGTGCCATAACCGAGATATGCTGTAGCTGAATATTTTCCGAAAAGATCTTGTTTTTTAATATCATACGTATATTTCCTGATCGTACTTGGCAATACCTCGCCTCGAGGATTTGTATTATTAAAATCGATTGTTTCAACAACCTTGCCACCACTGTTCGTTATATTTATTTTTCCGTTGGGAGCAAGATGGATGTTACCGGTATTATGGACTCTTGTAACTATCTGAAGATTTTTAGAATTAGTGAAAAATGAAGCAGTACTTCCATTTTTAGCTGCCGAAAAATCTACAAGCTGCAGTTGCTCAGTAAGCTTACCTGGAACCGTAATAAGAAAAATGGTTCCGACACTCGCGGAAAGGCTTACGGATTGCCCCGTAGCAGCGTTTGTAGAAACAAATCGAACTGCGCCGTAATAACCACCGGAGTTTGCGTTTTGTGGAATAGTTATCTTTACTGGAACTGTAGCCGTTTGACCTGCATCAATGGTTACGTCAGAAATTGTTGCCGTAATACTTTTAAAACTATTGGCCGGTGCTGGTTGAGAATTATCTAAAATTACTGCAGGAGAGCCCGATTCATCATTAGAGGCCGTAAATTCATTAATGACAGCTTTTGCCGTTATCTGATAATTATTAACATTTGTTACATATATATTTTCTGTAACTGAATGACCCTTGTCGACAGTAGCGTCAACTCTAACTGGTGATAACCTAAAACCATTTGCTACATTTGAGGCCGCGTTTATATATGATGAGCTGAATAACCCAAAAACCCCAACTACCACAGCAAAGTGAAATAATATTCTCCGCTTCATCAAAACTCTCCTTTAATTTATTATACTGTAGCAAAAAAACCCATAACGTTACAGCTTATTTTATCGCATGCTTGATCTTAAGTATCCAGGTTTCCCTAAAAAGTACCTGTGGCTATGAGACTTTCAGATGCAGTATAGATACCAGCAGGAGTCGTTAAGGCTGCTGTGGCGGCGAAATTCAATTTTGCCCAGGCATTTGTCGTAGGGCTGCAAGTGGCGATCTGATCACCTGCACCCAAGTTAGTGTTATTTGTAACACTTGTAGTGTCCCATGAGTATTGTGTAGCGCTGCTATATTTAGCTGTTGGAGTGACTCCTGATGCGCTATAGTCAGTTCCACTCGTAACACCGATTCTCATGCCGAAAGCTGCAGTACCGGCCGTAATTGAGTATGGCCCTGCCGAACCTCCTGCACTGACAGCAG
>CAIRQE010000025.1 GCA_903880655.1 uncultured bacterium | reverse complement strand
TTTTGATAGAACTGACTTTTTCATGAGGAAGCTTAAATGATTTATTAACTCCGTCTACTTTTATTGCTATGCTGTCGCTCATTTAAATGTTCTCCGCAAAATATTTAGACTCTTTACGGAAATACAGCAGCCCGCCCACGAGTAATGCTAATACTATGGCGAAAGGAATATACATAAACCAGCCACCCTGGAACGCCGTGTGTGAAATTAGGGTTTCGTGCGTTATTGAGCTCCACCTAGCGTCTTGGATTGCTTGGGCCATCGGGTTTAGTAGGATTATTTTTTGTAAAGTTACGCTAGGAATGAGTGCTAGCGGATAGAGAATAGGAGTTAAATAAAATCCAGCCTGTAAAACTACCTCCCATATGTAGCCAACATCTCTAAATTTTACAAACATAGCCGATAGAAATAGCGACAAACCAAGGGCAAACACATAAACTTCCAGCAAGATCACTGGCAACCATAGCGTTGTTGCGAGTAAATCTACCCGGTTCAAAATCATGAAAATTATTATTACCACCATGTTGAGCAGAAGGTTAATAACGGCAGATATGCTGCTAGAGAATACAATAATCCAGCGAGGTATTCGGATTTTTCGAATTAGGTCCCCTCTACCGACAATTGAACCTAGGCTTTGTGTGGTCATCTCAAGGAAAAAGTTCCATATAACTATTCCGAGCAACAGATAGACAGGATAGTGTGGAATGCTGCTGCCGAGTTTTAAAAATTTTACAAAAACAATGTACAAGATTATGAAAAGTAGCAAGGGCCTTAGAAGCGACCATGCATAACCAAGCACTGAACCCTGGTAGCGCAGCTTAAAATCTGTGCGTACAAGTTCGCTAATTAGCGCTTTGTTTTCTTTGGATATATATCGAATCATTTTGTTATAAGTTATTATAGGTTAAGGATGGACTTAAGTCGATGAAAAACACAGCAGTAATAGTGCCGAACTGGAACGGCAAAGAAATCCTGGGAGCTTGCTTGGATTCTTTACTGAGTCAATCCATCAATTGCACTATTATTGTGGTGGAGAATGCCTCGACTGACGGCTCTTTGGACTATGTAAAGAATCGCTACCCCGAGGTAGAGCTGGTAGTGAATAAAAAAAATCTTGGTTTCGCTGGAGGGGTCAATAGTGGCATAAGGAAAGCCTTGGAGCTAAAGTGTGATGCCTTAGCGCTATTCAACAATGACGCAATTGCCGATAAGAACTGGCTGAAAGAGCTTCTTGCTATAGCTGAAAAAGATGACGCAGGAATAGTTGCTTGCAAATTTAAGAAAATAAAATCTGAGGAAATCGATAGTACTGGGGACTTCTATTCTATCTTTGGTCTTCCTTTTCCTAGGGGCCGCGGAAAAAAGGATATCGGTCAGTTTGACCATGACACCACAATTTTTGGAGCGAGTGGAGGCGCGAGCCTATACAGAGTAAAAATGCTGAAAGAAATTGGTCAGTTTGATGAGGATTATTTTGCATATTTTGAAGATGTAGATATTAGCTTTAGGGCGCAGCTTTCCGGCTGGAAAATAGCCTATGCTCCAAAAGCAGTTGCCCATCATCATATTGGAGGCACCAGCTCTAAGATAAACGGTTTTGCAACTTATCAGACGGCAAAGAACTTCTGGTTTGTTTACACAAAAAATATGCCTGGTTATTTGTATTTTAAATATCTTCCCCTAGCCATCTATTGGTATTATCGAATGTTCGCAGCTCGATTAATAAAAGGCGGCTTTATTGCTTTTGCTAAAGGATGGATAGTCGGGATTCTTTTCACTCCTAAAAAAATGTTGCAAAGAATAGCGATTCAAAGAAAACGAAAGGTATCCATTAAATACATAGACTCAATCCTGTATCATGGACGACCGCCTAAAATATGAAATCAGCCAGGTTGCTACTGAATAATAGGTTTATTAGATTTATTTTTGTTGGTAGTTTTAATACGATATTAGACTACTTGATCTTCAATCTTTTAATTTTTCTATTTTCATTAAAGCCGGTAGAAGCAAATTTTATCTCAACTTCATGTGCGCTAGGTTTTAGTTATTTTCTAAATAAACGTCTTGTGTTTAAGCATCAAGGAATAATAGACAAAAGATCCGCGATTCTTTTTATAGCATTCACGCTTTTTGGAATTTGGGTAATTCAGGGTGGCCTAATCTACTTAATAGTCAATTGGGTACAGCATACGCAACCAAACCTTTACGCTGCCCATAAGTTAATAGTTCCTGATATTGCAAAAATATTTGCTACTGGAGCCTCACTAATATGGAACTTTACTTCATATAACCTTTTTGTTTTTAGGGATCCTAGGTCAGAAACATCGAAATAGACTTCGAGATAAGCTACACTTAATTAGAATATGGCAAAAATAGCAATTGATGCACGCGAGCTCACTTCGAGCACTGGACGGTATGTCGAGCGACTACTGCATTATCTTCAGGAAATAGATAAATCAAATACCTATGTGGTGCTACTTCGCCCCCAAGATATAGACAAATGGAAAGCAACTAATCAAAATTTTTCCTCAATTGCTTGTCCGTATAAAGAATTCACCTTTTCCGAACAAATGGGGTATCGCCATTTTCTAAAAAAACTACACGTCGATCTTGTTCACTTCGCTATGGTGCAACAACCCCTTCTCTACTTTGGTAAGCACGTCACTACGATGCATGACCTTACTACTACCCGTTTTTCAAATCCTGCAAAAAATAAGGTAATCTACTTCTTCAAACAACAAGTATATAAGTATGTTAATTGGTACGTGCCGAGAACTTCAAAAGCTATCATCACACCAACTGAATTTGTTAAAAAAGATGTTGCCCAGTTTTCTAAAATAAAAGAATCAAAGATAGTGGTTACTCATGAGGCAGCTGATGAAATTCTTGATGCTATCGAACCCATTAAGTCACTCCAAGCAAAGCCCTTTATATTCTACGTAGGCCGCCCTCAGCCACATAAAAATCTTGGCAGATTGCTTGAAGCATTTGCAATACTTAAGAAGTCTAATCCTGATTTACTGCTCGTTCTTGCTGGTCGGAAAGACGCTGTGTATGACAGTTTCCTAAAGCAGGCTGAAAAGCTTGGAATAGATGGTTCAGTAGTATTTACCGGCTACGTCACCGAAGGCCAGCTTAAGTGGCTCTATAGAGGCTGTAAGGCCTATGTATTCCCAAGCTTGAGTGAAGGCTTTGGCTTACCGGGGCTTGAAGCGATGGTACATCATGCACCGGTTGTGAGTAGCGACGCTACGTGTCTTCCGGAAGTATATGGAGACGCTGCTTGGTATTTCAATCCACTCGATGTTCACGACATAGCTCGTAGTATAAGCGAGGTACTCAAAAACACAGAACTTAGGAAAGATCTTATTCGTCGAGGCGTAAAACAAGCTTCTAAATATAGCTGGAAGAAAATGGCAGAAGAGACACTGGAAGTCTATGAAAAAGCTTTAAAGAATTAGACTCTTTTTGTGTTTTATATCGCTTTAGCCCATAATTACAGATAATGAAATTTAAAGCTACTACTGCCCTTTTGAGCCTATCATTCTACTTCCTGCCCGTAGTAGCGAAAGCAGAATCTACCCAGCCAACCGCTACTCCATCCCAACTCTATAGCTCATCATCAAATAGCAGTTTTCAAAATGCTACTTTTAGTCAAAGCGGAGCAAGTGGTGCTACAACGGCAAGTGGGAGCGCGTCGACACTCTTAAATACACCCGCCAGTTCTATTAGCGTGAGCGATGGACCTAAGGATGCGCCAAAAGTAGCGACAAAGACTAAAAACAGCTACGTGGTGTATCTCTACGGCCTCATGGCTTTTTCCATCCTGGGATTCTTAGCAACATTTAGGAAAAAAAGGAATACGCCTCAGGTTAATGAAGTTGAGGAGTCTGCGGTAATCGTCAAGAAACCTAAAAAGCAAAAGAAAAAGCGGCGCAATAAAAAACACCACCGCTAAGTCGTCTATTCTTCTTCAGTTTTTTCTAGTTCTTTTGGCTTCAGTACGATATGTCGATCTCTGCCCAATCCAACTGATTCAGTTGCAACACCATTATCTCCGGCGACTTTGTGGACAATTCGTCGATCGGCTGCATTCATCGGCTTCAAAGTCATTGGTTCGTTTGAGCTCTTTACTTTATCTATCCAGCCCATAGCAACTTCACTGAGTTGTTCTTGTCGACCCTTTTTGTAATCTGCGACATCAACATTGACTCGATGGTATTCTTTATCGTTATTCATGAGTGCGGCGCTCACCATGTACTGGATAGAACGTAGGGTCTCACCACGTTGACCAATTAAAAAGCCGTTCATGTGCGTTGATGGGATGGAAAGCTCAATAACGTCGTCTTCAGACGTTGCGTGGATGTCTGTATTAAGCCCAAAGAAAGACAGTAAGTCCTCTAAATACTTCTTTGCAAATTGAATTGAATCTTCCATCTATCACCTCCGTTTTTTAGCTTTCTTTTTAGTTGAGGTGGATGTATTTTTTTTCTTAGGCTTAGATATAATTTCTGCTTCAACAGGAATCTTGTCGACAGCTGCTTCCATTTCAGTGACGTCTTGGCGAAGAATCTTTGTCTGTTGGTAAAG
>CAIRQE010000024.1 GCA_903880655.1 uncultured bacterium | reverse complement strand
GCCTCAACAGATCCATGATTAGCATCTAGTATATTTTTAAGTTTCTCCAGAAGCACTTGGTCTTTGGTGTTGGGCAAACGAATATATAATCTCTTTGCGGCACGATCCTGGGCCTGTTCAGGTTTTGGTTTGGCGGTGATCTTTTTTGTGCCGGACATTTTCTTTGTTCTACCCTTAGATTTATAGGCCCTTGCTGTTTCTATAGAAATATCAGAGACTGAAGACACGAGGAATTTAGCTTCTTTAAGCAGTGCTCCGTTCTTATCCGAACCATCAACTCTCCCTTTAATAAGTAGAATTTTTTCTTTATTCCAAAAACCCTCAGTATCCTTAAAGACACCGGGGAATATAATAAGTTCTCTTTCATCACCTAGCAAATCTTCAAGCTTAGCAAACGCCATAGGTTGCCCGTTTTTTGTGGTTATTTGGCGAAATTCTTTAATGGTTCCACCGATTACTGCTGTTTTTCCATCATTCTCGGGGCTTATTTCAGATAAGGGTACCGCTTGTTCGGTCAATATTGCCTCAAATGGCTCGAGTGGATGACTTGAAATATAAAGCCCCATGAGTTCTCGTTCCCATTGCAAATATTGTTGCTCCGTAAACAAACCTTTACTGGGTGGGACTTCAATCGTAAAAATCGGTGCACTGCTGCTTTCTGTATCGTTACCGAATAAGTCTGTTTGACCAACTTTTTGTTCTTTATTAAGTTTTGCAGCAATGGCAAGAATACTTTCGAGATTTTCGACAATCGCCCCTCTGTCGCCAAAACGGTTAAGGGCTCCTGATTTAGCTAGACTTTCCCAAACCTTTTTATTAACGAGGCGACCATTGACTCGAGTAATAAAGTCAGCCATTGATTTAAATGGACCACCTTCAGATCTTGCTCGTATGATTTCTTCAGCAGCTCCATAGCCGACATTTTTAATTGCATCGAGGCCGAAACGAATTTGCATTTTCTTAGGATCATCGTTGGGCACAACTGCAAACTCATGATAAGACTCATTTACGTCCGGAGCCAGCACCTCAATTTTTGATTGCTTACATGCGCTTATTTCAATTGCGAGGCGATCAATATTATCATAATCACTTGTCATAAGAGACGCCATAAATGCAGCCGGGTAATATGCTTTTAGATAAGCAGTCCAATAAGAAACAAGTGCATAGCAAGCAGCATGACTCTTGTTGAAACAATATGCAGCAAAATCTTCTAATTGCTTCCAGAATAACTCCATAACATCTTGTGAAATACCGCTGTGTTTCTGGCCGCCTTCAATCATTTTTTCACGCATCTTCTGCATCATTTCCATGTTTTTCTTACCAATTGCCTTGCGAAGAGTGTCAGCCTCTCCACCCGTAAATCCACAAACTTCTTTTGAGATCTGCATAACTTGTTCTTGGTATACGAGCACTCCATACGTACTCTTGAGTGCGTTTTTCATACTTATGTGCGGATACTCTATTTTTCTTTCACCATGTTTTCTTCCAATAAAGTCATCAATAAACTGCATCGGGCCAGGCCGGTAAAGCGCGACCATTGCCACGATATCTTCAAATTCAGAAGGCTTAAGCTCTTGAAGATACCGCTTCATTCCTGCGGACTCTAATTGAAATACGCCGACCGTATCTCCACTGCCTAGTAATTTATAAGTTTTTTTATCATCAAGGGGTATAGTATCGACAGAAAGACTTTTTCCATATACCCGTTTAATTATACGAAGTGCATTATTGATCGTCGTTAGGTTGGAGAGACCAAGGAAATCCATTTTTAGCAGCCCAAGTTCTTCAATAGGACCCATGGGATATTGTGTCGCTATAACTCCTTTTTGGGCCATTTCAAGCGGGGCAAACTTAACTATATCGTCTGGAGCAATCACTACTCCGGCAGCGTGTACTCCATGGCTTCTAATGGTGCCTTCTAGGCGAATAGCCATATCAAAAACCCGCTTAGCAGTTGGATTACTGTCATACTCTGCTTTAAGTTCGTTATTATCTACAATCGATTTCTCAAGTGGAATATGCCTACCTTGAACAGGAGGAGGGATCATTTTAGCAAGTTTATCTG
>CAIRQE010000023.1 GCA_903880655.1 uncultured bacterium | reverse complement strand
GAGGATGATCAGCCAGACTGGGACTGAGAACGGCCCAGACTCCTACGGGAGGCAGCAGTAGGGAATTTTCCACAATGGGCGAAAGCCTGATGGAGCAACGCCGCGTGCAGGATGAATGCCTTCGGGTTGTAAACTGCTTTTATCTGTGACGAATATGACGGTAGCAGATGAATAAGGATCGGCTAACTCCGTGCCAGCAGCCGCGGTCATACGTAGGACCCAAGCGTTATCCGGAATTACTGGGCGTAAAGAGTTGCGTAGGTGGCACTGTAAGTGGAGCGTGAAAGCGTGCGGCTCAACCGCATTACTGCGTTCCAAACTGCAGAGCTTGAGTATGAGAGAGGTAGATGGAATTCCCAGTGTAGGAGTGAAATCCGTAGATATTGGGAGGAACACCGATGGCGTAGGCAGTCTACTGGCTCATTACTGACACTAAGGCACGAAAGCGTGGGGAGCAAACGGGATTAGATACCCCGGTAGTCCACGCCGTAAACTATGGATGCTAGCTGTGACACACATCGACCTGTGTCGTAGCGAAGTTAACGCGTTAAGCATCCCGCCTGGGGAGTACGGTCGCAAGATTAAAACTCAAAGGAATTGACGGGGACCCGCACAAGCGGTGGAGCGTGTTGTTTAATTCGATGGTAAGCGAAGAACCTTACCAAGGCTTGAAATCCCGATAGCAGTTCATCGAAAGAAGAACCTCATTTAGTTGGATCGGTGACAGGTGATGCATGGCCGTCGTCAGCTCGTGTCGGGAGATGTATGGTTAAGTCCATTAACGAGCGCAACCCTGATGTTTAGTTGGATTTGTCTAAACAGACTGCCCTGGCAACAGGGAGGAGGGAGGGGATGACGTCAGGTCAGTATTTCCCTTACGTCTTGGGCTACAAACACGCTACAATGGCCGGTACAAAGGGCAGCAAACCCGCGAGGGGGAGCAAATCTCATCAAAACCGGTCTCAGTTCGGATTGCAGGCTGAAACTAGCCTGCATGAAGCTGGAATCGCTAGTAACGGTAGGTCAGCACACTACCGTGAATACGTTCCCGGGTCTTGTACACACCGCCCGTCAAACCATGAAAGTGGCCAACACCCAAAGTCTGAGCTTTGCCTCAGCCTAAGGTGGGGGACATGATTGGGGTTAAGTCGTAACAAGGTATCCGTACCGGAAGGTGCGGATGGATTACCTCCTTTCTAGGGAGTTTTCAATTCCTGTTATGCGCTTTATGCCATAACAGAGAATGGTCGGTCTGGTAGTAAGATTGAAGTTACTTGCTACTTTCCACCTCTCAAAGGGTGGCAGATAATTTCAAAAATTGTTGACGCTTTACTATTCAGTCTTTAACGCCAGAGGGCGCTTCTGTGAAACACCGGAGGCGCCCTTTTGCTAAGAGAGTACTTTTAAAAGTTATCAAGAGTAGTACACTATTCTTAACAGTTTTCTGCGGTGGCGGTGGATAGCCTCACCTAGTATGAAGCAAAAGCACATACCAAACATGGGGCTATAGCTCAGTTGGTTAGAGCGCGTCACTGATAATGACGAGGTCTCTGGTTCGAGTCCAGATAGCCCCACCAAGAGTGCTGATCATAACGCCAAGGCAACTGTTATAATAGAAAAGACTGTTTTTAACAGAGGTGGAATATATGATAGGTCCTTATTTGGGGCAATAGCTCAGCTGGCTAGAGCACCTGCTTTGCAAGCAGGGGGTCCGGGGTTCGAATCCCCGTTGCTCCACCAAACCTAAAACAGAGATAAATTGTTGATAAAATTGCAACGTTATATGCTTTACACTTGAGGGCATAGTTGCTAAGATGTTATAGCCCAAGTCTACGCGATTGTTTGAGACGCTTAAAATGCTTTGATAATCGCGTGAACTTGACTAGAGATATCTTCGGATTGATCTGTGTGCTTGTTTGAAACTTAACAATTTAGCATGAGATACATATACTTTCCAAGATGATATATGTATCTAAAGATTAATTAATGACAAACGGCTAAATGGTTATTGGTAGACACCAATAGCTAGTTAGTACCAATGCATAAAAAGTTATTTAAGCGCACACAACGGATGCCTTGACGTAAGATACCGAAGAAGGACGCGATAGGCTGCGATAAGCCACGGGGAGCTGTCTAATAAGCTTTGAACCGTGGATTTCCGAATGGGGGAACCCGGCTAGGGTTATACCTAGTCACTCATATCTGAATATATAGGATATGCAGCGGTAAGCTCCCGAACTGAAACATCTTAGTAGGGAGAGGAAGAGAAAGTAAACAACGATTTCGGTAGTAGTGGCGAGCGAACCCGAAAGAGCCCAAACCTTTTAAATTTTTGCCTGGTAATTTATTACCGGGTAAATAAGTTGACAGACGAATATTTACAAGGGGTTGTGAGGATCAAATTATCAGGACAGATAACTCAAGTTTCTTGAGATTTCTGTTCTGCAGTACGCACTGTCATTTGTGTACATAAGGTAAAAAATTAGCGAAGCGAGCAGAAGCGGTTGGAACTCCGCGCCATAGACGGTGAGAGCCCGGTAAGCAAAAGGTCGCTAACCTTATATTTGATGGGATATTATTCCCTAGCCCTATGTTTACATAGAGCGACACTCAAGTAGGTCGGAACACGAGAAACTCTGACTGAAGCTGGGACGACCACGTCCCAAGGCTAAATATATCTTACGATCGATAGTGAACTAGTACCGTGAGGGAAAGGCGAAAAGAACCCCGAAAGGGGAGTGAAATAGAACCTGAAATTGTGTGCGTACAAGGAGTCGGAGCCCTTCGGGGTGACGGCGTGCTTTTTGTAGAACGATCCAACGAGTTATTGGTATGTGCGAGCCTAAGATTTATATCGGAGGCGCAGTGAAAGCGAGGCTGAATAGGCCGTATTAGTACATATCAATAGACCCGAAACCAGGTGACCTAACCATGGGCAGGCTGAAGCGTGGGTAAAACTGCGTGAAGGGCCGAACCGTAGCAAATTGCAAAATGCCCGGATGACCTGTGGTTAGCGGTGAAATGCCAATCGAACCTGGAGATAGCTGGTTCTCCTCGAAATAGCTTTAGGGCTAGCGTCATGTTGTAGCAAGTGGGGGTAGAGCTCTGTTTTGGACTGGGGGTCGCAAGATTACCCACCCTTGACAAACTACGAATACCATTTGTGGAATCATGGCAGTTAGAACGTCGGGGCTAAGCTCGGCGCTCGAAAGGGAAACAGCCCAGACCATCATCTAAGGTCCCTAAATCTACGCTCAGTGGGAAACGAGGTGAGATTTCTTAAACAATGAGGATGTTGGCTTAGAAGCAGCCATTCATTTAAAGAGTGCGTAACAGCTCACTCATCAAGAGATCTTGCGCGGAAAATGTAACGGGGCTCAAGCGTAGTACCGAAGATATGGATGTCACATTTATGTGGCGTGGTAGAGGAGCGTTGTTGTCAGCATTGAAGCTGGACTGTGAGGTCTGGTGGAGTGGCAACAAGTGAGAATGTTGGAATGAGTAACCATAAGGCAGGTGAGAATCCTGCCCACCGAAAGAGCGAGGTTTCCTGGGCCATGATAATCATCCCAGGGTTAGTCGGGCCTAAGCCGAGGCGAGTAGCGTAGGCGATGGACAACGGGTTAA
Organism: uncultured bacterium; assembly: GCA_903880655.1. Taxonomy (GTDB): domain Bacteria; phylum Patescibacteriota; class Saccharimonadia; order Saccharimonadales; family CAIOMD01; genus CAIOMD01. Next base: position 24,740 of record CAIRQE010000023.1, on the reverse strand, counting down.
TATTCCCGTACCGGTTATGTTGTTGTTGGTAGGTGCGCGGCATGATAGTCGGAGCAGTCTAATGGTATGACTGTCTAAGCGTTCAGTCCTTCGGGGCGATGCGCGAATGAGAGTGTCCTTTTAGGACACGATTCCGGTGAGTCAAGCTGACCAGAAAAGCCTATTAACGTATAAGCATAACCGACCGTACCGCAAACCGACACAGGTGCTCAGGTCGAGTAGACCAAGGTGTACGAGAGAACCCTTCTTAAGGAACTCGGCAATACAGCGACCGTAACTTCGGGATAAGGTCTGCCCCGTCACAGTGTTTATTACTGTGACTTGCCAGTTTTCTTTTTGAAAACTCTAATTCGATTTTTGCAAATCGAAAAAAAAGTCCTAGTAAGTTTTATAACTTCTTATCTAGGCAACCGAAGAAATTTGAGAAAAGAGAGCTGAGCCTAAGAACACTTTTTAGTAATAAATAGTGTGACGGGGCCGCAGCTAAAGAACCCATGCAACTGTTTACCAAAAACACAGGTCTCTGCTAACACGAAAGTGGATGTATAGGGGCTGACTCCTGCCCGGTGCTGGAAGGTTAAGGGGAGTGCTTCACGGTGCGAACTGAAGCCCCAGTGAACGGCGGCGGTAACTATAACCGTCCTAAGGTAGCGAAATTCCTTGTCAGGTGAATAACTTGCCTGATTAGCGCGGCGACGCGCTAAATTGTAAACCAACTCATAACGGTGAAGCCTTATTTATTCCTAGGAATAAATGGTAATACCGTGGCAACCTATCAATTATGATAGGAGCCGTAACGACTGATCCGAAAGGGGAGGTACATATGAAACAAAATGTACAAGACGTTGGCTCTCACTTACAAGAAATGAAGTCTATGGAATTAGCATGGTATATAACAGGTTTTGTTGATGGAGAAGGCTGCTTTTCGATCTCTTTTACTAAGAGAGAGAAGATGCTGACTGGTCTTGAAATACGTCCAAGTTTTTCAATAGGCCAGAATAAAAAAAGTCTTTCGGTATTGAAAGAAATTCATACCTATTTCGGATGTGGTGCGATTAGATTTAGTAAACATGATCAAATGTACAAATATGAAGTACGTTCAATTGATGATTTACGAAAGAAGATTATCCCGCATTTTAAGAAATATTCATTACGCACGAACAAGTTGCGCGATTTTACTAGTTTCGAACGAATATGCGAACTAATAGCTCAATCAAAACACCTCAATTCTGAGTATTTGAAAGAGATAATAGACATAGCGTATTCAATGAACGAATCAGGTAAACGCAGATATACTAAGCAAGATATCCTACAGATTATCAGAGTGAGATGAATGTATAGTCTGAGCTGTAATGAAAATTACAGATAACTAAAAATGAAGTTCTGACCTGCACGAATGGAGTAATGATATGGGTACTGTCTCAAGAAGGGACTCGGTGAAAGTGCATTGGCGGTAAAGATGCCGTCTGTCCGCATCAGGACGAAAAGACCCCGTGCAGCTTTACTACAGTTTGACATTGAGCCGAGCGGCAACATGTGTAGCATAGGTGGGAGACTTTGAAGCCGACGCGCTAGCGTTGGTGGAGTCTTCAGTGAAATACCACCCTTGTTGTCGTTTTGTTCTTACCTGAACCGTTATCCGGTTCGGGGACAGTGTCTGATGGGTAGTTTAACTGGGGCGGTTGCCTCCTAAAGAGTAGCGGAGGCGTTCAAAGGTTGGCTAACTACGGATGGAAATCGTAGTGATAGTGCATACGCATAAGCCAGCTTGACTGTGAGGACAACAATCCAAGCAGGCACGAAAGTGGGAGTAAGTGACCCGTTGTCCATACATTTATGTATATGAACGTGGGATCGACAACGCAAACGGATAAAAGTTACGCCGGGGATAACAGGCTTATAGCGCCCAATAGTTCACATAGACGGCGCTGTTTGGCACCTCGATGTCGGCTCATCTCATCCTGGGGCTGGAGCAGGTCCCAAGGGTCCGGCTGTTCGCCGGTTAAAGAGGTACGTGAGCTGGGTTCAGAACGTCGTGAGACAGTTCGGTTTATATCCGATGTGGACAATAGGAAATGTGAGGGAATCTGTTCCTAGTACGAGAGGACCGGAATGGACGCACCGCTGGTGTACCAATTGTCAGACCTACTGGCATAGTTGGGTAGCTAAGTGCGGTTCAGATAAGCGCTGAAAGCATATTAAGCGCGAAACTGATCCCAAGATTACATTTCCCTATGAGACCCCTGATAGACGATCAGGTTGATAGGTGCAAGGTGTAAGCACAGCAATGTGTTCAGCCGAAGCATACTAATAGGTCCATCGACTTTTTATGCTTCTCATACGAGGAAGTCACGTCTGGCTTCCCATCGTATGAGAGATTTGGTAGCTAACTAGCTATTAGTGTTTGTCATAATCCGTGCAGTTTTTTGTAATTCGTTACATGGACACCGTTAGAAGCCTCTATTTCAGGGGTTTGTATCGGTGCCCATGGCGCTAGGGAAACACCTGTTCCCATGCCGAACACAGCAGTTAAGCCTAGCAGCGGTTACAATACTTGGCCAATCAAAGCCTGGGAAAATAGCACGGTGCCGAATTATATGAGACCCCTCCGAATAGGAGGGGTTTTATCTTTTTAAAAATAAAAATACTAGCAAAATGTGGATAAAATGATGTGATTTTAATGGAGTTATCTTAATTTACAACAATAAAAAAGCCGCTATCGCAGAGTGCTCATACTTAAACAGCTAAAAATGTATAAAAAAGCTAAATTTACTACAAGTTATAGACTTTTTTATAGGTTTCTTTCTGCTTAAAATGCATACAAAAATTAATTGCTTTTATCCTTACGTTTATTAATAATGGTATATGAAAACAAAAGTGGTAAAAATAAGACAAAACCGAGTAATCGGACGGGGGGCTTTCACTAAAAAAGTGGAAGCCTTTTCCTTTAACCATAAGACTGTTGACACTTTAGCTAAAGCATGTTAATATATAAATATTAAAAGGGTTAAGGCATCTATTTGCCGAGACCTTTTTTATTTTTAAGTAAGGGAGAATACCATGGCTGGAACAATACAAGGTGGCAAAGCTGCTGCTGCGACAAACAAAGCTAAGTACGGTAGCGATTTTTATGCAAAAATCGGTGCTAAAGGTGGAAAATTAGGTAAAACTGGTGGCTTCGCTGCTAATCGTGAGCTTGCTCGGATTGCTGGAGCTAAAGGTGGCCGAATTAGCCGTCGAACAAAACTAAGTAAATAATTATATTTATTTGTTTTTAAAAAGAACCCCCTCGCGGGGTTCTTTTTAATGAGATAAAACTTTTTTAGTAACCTTGCACAGAGGCGAACGAGGAACTTTCCAGGTCGTAAGGCAGTTAAAGCATTGATAAACGCCATCATTTCTTTGAATACTGACAACAGAACAGCTTGGGCAGCTTGCTCGCTTATGTAGCCAGTCTCGGTATGTATCGAGACAATCCTGAATATGCTCAAGATCTATGTTTATAGCGTATTTTTTACCTAATTTTTTGGCCGCTTGCCAAGCAGAAGCCTCTATCTTGAGCAGCTCAAAGTCATTTTCGTATGTTTTGTGGTCTAGCTGTGCATGGGATACTTCGTGCAGAAGTGACCAAACTCCATGCTCGGCGACATCTTGGTGTGACGTGTAGGTGATTTTTCTCTCGCTCGGAGTCCAGAAAAAGGAATCACCCTGTATAAATGTTATATCTGGAAAATCTGTTTTTAATTGGGGTAATATATTGACGATACTATTGTTCATGATGCTGTTTCGCGTAAATAACGCAACCATTGATAACCGCTTGTTCTGGTTGTTTTGCCTCGAAGATGGGAACAATGCTCACTACTGGAGGAGTTAATTTCTCTATATATTTTCTCAGCGGTTGCTCATATTTCTTGAAATGCGTGCCAACACCACCACCAATAATTATTACATCTGGATCAAGCACAGATGTTAAGTTGACGATTCCTACTGCAAACCACTCAGCAATCTCATCCCACACCTTAGGATCATTTATTTCGGATGCTTTTTTACCATATTTCTTTACGATAGCTCTACCGCTAGCAAAGTCTTCCCATGAAACCAGCTTATTGTTATGTTCGAAAAGCATCATTCCACCTTCGCTATCTGCGAAATCTGGATCAATGACGCCATTCGTGATGATCCCCGTACCAATTCCGGTGCTTATAGTTACATAAAGCACCCTATGGGGCATGAGATCTAGGCTGTGCGCTTCAGCTAGTCCTGCCAGGTTTGCGTCGTTCTCTACGACTACAGGGCAACCGACTAACTTTTTAACATCGCGAGCTAGCTGTACATTCTTCCAACTTAGATTACCAAATGCTTCAACATCACCAACTGGTCTTATGACTTTTCCTGGAGCAGCAACTACAGCACCGGTGTAGTGATGGTCGGTATTCGACAACACCGTGCCTAAAGTTTTTAAGAATTCTTTATAGTTTTTTGGGGTAGCGAATTTATTTTCATCTTGAATTTTACCAGTTTCATCAACAGCAGCAACAAGTGTCTTCGTCCCTCCGATATCTATAGCGAGAATCATATACTCTCATTGTATCAAACGGACTGCCCCTCGGTCAGTAGAGAGAGGTTTTTTAAAAACAAAAACCAACATAAATACTTTAACCTGTGGATAAACACCCCTCAAAAAAGAGGGGTGTTTTGTATTTACAACGTTTTCTTGATGCAATTGTGGGCATGCGGCAAGTGAAGCATAACCACTAACAGTTTGGATTGGTAATTTCGTTGTAAATATATCTTCAATAATATTGCAAAAAAAGCAGTGAAGGCTGAATAAAAATATAGCTTTGTTTCTCTTGCCCGTATCTGTTAGATGCGGTTAACTGTAAATACGTTTATCACAAACAAAGAAGTAGTGTTTTTAAAACAAAACAAAACAAAACAAGTGTAAACGGGTTATAAAACTTTAAAAACAAAAGGTACTACCTACAAACGTGCTCCGACTGAACCCATTCAGTTCAATCTTCTCGCGCACCCCAAAAATCTCTGTTAAAACAGTGGTACGGGTGCTTTTTGTCGTGCTCAGTGTTTCTTCGTTTGCCTTAAGCGTGCTTCCATATACGCGTAACGCACACGCCTATGCGACTACCAGTAACACCATCAACTTCCAGGCTCGTGTCCAGCAACCATCTGGAGCAGTGGTATCTGATGGCTCCTACTCTATTGTTTTCAAACTGTACTCTGTTTCATCTGGTGGCACCGCACTCTGGACTGAAACGGATACCGTTTCTACTGTAAATGGCTACATGAGTGTTCCACTCGGTGCGGTCACTAGCTTCCCAGCCTCTCTCCAGTGGGATCAACAGCTCTACCTTGGTATGAAAGTAGGAGCCGACAGTGAAATGACCCCTCGTATGCAGGTCAGTGCTGTTCCATTCGCCCAAGCTGCCAACCAACTCCAAGTCAGTAGCGGCACTTACAGCAGCACACTCAACCTGTCTGCTCCAACCGGAGGAACACAGGTCTTCAAAGTGCAAGACCAAGCTGCAGCCGGTACCTTCAACCTACTCCCCATTGGTACTCCCATCGCTCAAGTAGATAGCTCTAACTACACTGGCATCTACGTCAACAAAACAGGGGCTAGTGGTAACCTCATCAATCTACAGGCTAGCGGTGTATCTCAGTTCAGTGTATCTAACACTGGAGCACTCACTACCGTCGGAACCATCAACGGTCTCACTCTTAGTGCATCTGCTTTCACTACAGCCACCACCAATGGATCGCTTAGTGTTCAGTCAAATGGTACCGGAACCCTTTCTCTGGATACAGGAAGTACTTCCACTTCGGTCATCAACATTGGCTCCACTAACGCTACTACTGTCAACATCGGAAGAACTGGTCAAACAGCCTACGTCAAAGGAACTCTTTCTGTTGGCACTTCAGCTGGTAGCGGTACTTTCACCAACAACGGCTCCACCGCCAACACCACACTCTCTATGGGAGACCTAGCAACAGGTGCATGGGGAACTACTCCATACACGGCAGCCCAAACGGTAGACATCTACACCGCATTTGCAATTACTCCCACTGCATCAGGAAGAACCTACACAATCCCAACTCCAACATCCGTTACCAATGGTGCAATTATCTACGTTTCCAATACTGCTGCATACAATTCCGGTTTCAGCTTCTCATTCCTGAACACTGCACTCGTAAACGCAACCATAAACCCGGGAGCTACCGCAACACTCATATACTCAACTGCCAATGGCTGGCAGTTTGCTGGTGCTGATGGATCTGCGATTATTAACCAAAGTGCTTCCGCGCAAACGGCTAGCTTTAATATTTCTGGAACTGGAAAAATACAGGGATCGTCAACTACTGCTTTGCAAGTAACGCAGAGTAGCGCCGCTACATCACCAGGCTTAGTCGTAAATACAGTAACCGGTAATACTACTATTCAATCTGGAGTAGACACCGGAACTATCGCTGCAGAAAACATTGTTTCACAGGATGAAACCAATGCCACATATTGGACATTAGGTACGGGTTGGACAGCTCAAAATTATTCGACAGGTACAATCACTCAATCTGCAACAACAGTAACTGGAGCGGGTGGCGCAACATTTACTACAGCGTTAATCGGTTCCACCATATTTTGGAATGACGGAACTACAGAATACATTACTGCTGTACCAACTTCTTCGACTCTTACAGTGAGCGGAAGTTATACAAAATCCACCGGTCAAACGTATGCGATTTATGGGGCGTCTCATGCTAGTGGTACGGGAAGCACTCTTGTAGCAACTGCATCTAATTTAACTATTGCCGCCGCCACGCAATACTTGGTGACATTTACCGTAGGTACAGCGTGGAACTCGAGTATAACCGTCGGATTAGGAGGGACAACGACGCCGGGTTTCTATGGAGCTTTAGCAGGCACATATCAAACTCTTATTACCACAACTAACAATAGTGGATTATTAACTTTTACGGCTGCTTCGACTGCGGCATTTACAATTTCAAATATATCCGTACGTCAAATTACTTCCGCAACACCAGCGCTAAGTATACAGAGCGCCGCAGGAGCTAGTTCTCTAGAATTTAGGACAAGTGCAAGTCAAACAAATATGTATCTGGGAAATCAGTCAGGTCAGTATGCGAATACGTTAACCTCGGCCGGAGCAATCAATAATACTTCATTGGGCTATTATACGCTGCAATTAAATACAAGCGGCTACCAAAATACAGCAGTTGGATCTCAGGCATTGCAAACAAATAGCATGGGTTACCAAAATACAGCAGTTGGATCTCAGGCATTGCAAGCCAATTCGTCGGGCTGGGGTAACGTAGCCCTCGGATCTAATGCATTAAAATCACTTACGACTGGATATATTAATACCGTAATTGGTAGCGGTGCAGGTTCATCAATGACAATAGGAAACGCCAATACATTGATTGGTAATAATGCTGGCAATTCGACAAGCGGCAGTAGTATAACGGCGATAGGTGCCAATGCTGGTACCGCCATTGGTACAGGCAGCACTTCAGTCGGTAACAATTCCCTGCAGGGTGCTACGGGTGCATTTAATACGGCACTTGGATATACTGCCGGTAGGGCGGATTCCACCTCAACCTATTTCCAAACATACGTAAACTCTAACTCAACTATGCTCGGAGCGTATGCAACCTCGGGCGTATCGCAAGGACTTATTCTTGGTGGTGCTTCACAAGACGCTCCCAATGTTGGTATAGGTACAAGTGCACCTCTCAACATGTTGAGCGTTTCACCGATTGTCATTGGTGGGTTAAATAGTGGAACAATCACATTTACTTCCGGAGCTTCAACAATAACTCAAACTGGAAGCTATTCAGCGGGAACTGTTACGCAAGCTCTTACGACAATAACAGGCACGGGTGTAACTTTTACGTCGTCAATGATTGGCGATACTATTACTTTGAGTGACGGTACTATTGAATATATAACTGCTGTTCCAACCTCGACTACATTAACTGTAACTGGAAGCTATACCAAGACTGCACTAACTTATACCATCGCAGGGCCAGCATGGACTTCTGCATTAATCGGAGACGAAATATACATACCCAACAGTACCAATGCACCTTATATTGGAACTATTACTGCTGTTCCTTCATCCACCTCTCTAACCGTGAGTACAAACTTAACATTTACAAACAGCACAGGAACTGTATATAGGATAAATTCACCGGGTCTGCAGGTCACCAATCAAGGTACTGCATCAATAGGATCAATACCTAACCAAGCAAGCGGAACCATAACTCAGTCCACGACTACAGTGACTGGAATAAGTACTGCATTTACTTCATCGCTTGTTAATTCAACTTTAGTTTGGGCTGATGGTACTACCGAGACTATAAGTGCAGTCGCAAGCGCAACAAGTATGACCGTAAGTGGCAGTTTCACTAAAACCACACCACAAACATATTATGTAAAACAAGTTTTGCCGCAGCTACAGGTAAATGTTCAAGGAGATGGTTCTACAACTTCAACACAAGGATTGGTAGTTAATAGCACTGGTTCATCAGGCAATATATTCAACATACAGTTATCCGGCACCACAAAGTTAAAAGTAGATAGCAGTGGAAATACTCAGATTGCTGGTGGCCTGACAGTCGGTGGCTCCACAGCAAGCACGACTGCGCTACAAATTCAGAATACTGGAGGAACTTCATTGTTGAGTGTTGATACGACTTCGACGAGCAATCTCATCATTAACTCAGATTTTGAGGCAAATAATGCTCAGTCTAAGACAAGTGGTTGGAATGCAAAAAATGGTTCAGTAATTAGCAGTACGTTCACCTATGCATATTCAGGAACTTATTCACTACAGGTTGTGACTTCAACTACGGCAAATAGTGGTGTGTACAATTTTCAAAACGCAAAAGAGCTACTGCCCAGTACTCAGTACACGTTTAGCTTTTATGCGAAAGTAGCGAGTGGATCAATTACAGATATTGTAATGGGTAGGCAAGAATCGAACGGAACAGATGTTAACTGTGGTTCTTCTCTCACCTTTACGACTACATGGACTCGTTTTAGCTGTACCTTCACGACAGGCGCAACAATATCTTCCCCTAATATTTATATACAAAAAACGGGCGTCGTAGCAGAGACTTTCTATATTGACGCTGTCCAGCTTGAATTAGGTGGCTCCGCCACAACATATAGTGCTCAGTGGAGTGGGGCTGTTACAACTAGCGGAAAGCTAACTATTGGCGGTGGCTTGTCATCGGATATTGTTACAGCGGACGCCAGTTCTACGACCTCAAATTCACTCACCGTTGCAACCGGCAATAATAGCACGGGCAATACCAGCACTGGAGCCCTTAATTTATATACAGGAAGTGGTTATGCGTCCGGTGGTGTGAATATTTCAAGTGGAGCTAACGGCTACGCCAGCGGCGGAGTTGGTATATCTACTGGAGCAGCAGCCTCTGTTGGTTCGATTACTCTGCAACCCGGTACTTCGTCAGGTTTAGCCGTAGGCGCGTTAAATCTTTATGGTGGAGCAATAGCTTCGGGTTTAACGGGTGGCGCAGTTAATATTGCTGGTGGTTGTGCGGGAACTGTAGACGGAACTGCCTATACCTGTACAACTGGTGGAGCGGTTAATATTTTTACAAATGCAGGCACTAATTATGGAAATATATTGATTGGATCATCTACAATGTCAGGCACATCAAGCGTAGGTGCTATTACACTTGGTCAATCCACCAACACTAACACCATCAACATAGGCTCAGCTGCGCTCACTGGCACAAACGTACAAACAATTAACCTTGGATACAACGCATCAACTGCATCAACTGCAGCTACTACTCTCAACATTGGAAATACTACCGGAGCAAGTACTACTAACATCAATGCAGGAACAGGAAAGGTGAACGTCAATGGAACTCTCTCCCTCAACTCCAACATACTCTTGCCAACACCTGCAATCACTTCTGTTGCCGGTAGTGGCAGCGGTGGTAGTTCTGTCTCATATACATACGCAGTCATTGCAGTCGGTTCAAACGGAGGACTATCTCTTGCATCACCAACAACTTCTGTCGCCAACGCATCAACCAGCAATACCTTAAATGGTAGCTTGTGGAACACAATCTCTTGGTCTTCTGTATCAGGTGCTTCCAGCTATAGGGTATATAGAACAGCAGTATCCGGAGGAACCCCATCCACTACCGGTCTCATAGGTACCACAACGAGTACCTCACTTAACGATACCGGCCTTGCAGGTGACGGCTCAACCTACAACTCTACTGCCAATACTGCAGGACTCTCAGTCATCGACTCAGTTAACACTAACTACTTAAGTCTTGGCTCTACCAACACCCTTGGTGTTGGGCTGGGACGTAGTGGCAGTACCATAACTAACTATGGAGCAGTCCTTAATGCTACTGGTGCTAATACCTACAGTAGTGCAACTACCGCTATACCATCAAGCTATCTCACTAATGCAAGTAGCCTTGCTATTTCTGCTCCATCAGCTGGAATTACCTACACACTCCCAAGCCTCACATCAGCAGACACTGGACGTACTGTTTATGTCTACAACGCAGGAACCAACCAGTTCTATCTAACAATTGCATCATCAGTATCTCCATACACTACTAACCTCAACTTCACGACCGCCTCAACCGCAACACTCTTCTGGAACGGTACTGCTTGGACGAGCGCAGGACTCGATTCTGGTGTTACGTCATTAGGCTATGTAGATAGTAACTCTTCGTATGGATATGGAGGAACAATAGCAAACAATGTACTTGCTCTTCAGTCTGCCAGCAGCACCGCAACTGGACTAGTTAACACTGGTACGCAGACCTTTGCAGGCGATAAGACGTTTAATGGAAATGTATTGCTCGGATCATCTTCGCGTCTCGATAGTGCAGGGACACTTAACATTGGTACGAGTACAGCAACGACGATTCAGATTGGAAGTGCTGCGACTGCCGCCACGATAAATATTAATTCAGGAGTAAGTGCAAGCGGTCTCTTAGGTAGGAGTGTCAGTATAACAGCAGGGACCGGAAGTGGTGCAGGTATTGGCCTGGGGGGTAGCATATCTTTGCTTGCCGGTAACGGATCGGGAACCCAAGCGAGCTCCCTCGCAGGTAGTATTAATATTGATGCTGGTACTAGCAACGGTTCAGCGGGTAATGGAAAAATAAATATAGGTAATTCGGGTTCGACTTCAGGAAATGCCGCCAGTATATTAATTGGTAATGCTTCCTCGAATATCGTCATGCAAAGTCTAAATGTAAATCTTTCTAGTGCAGGAGTCTTACAATTAGCGGGAGCACAAACTGCAGATATTACCACAGCACCAGTAACAACTGGCTCTATAGCAGCGAACGCTATTACTATTCAACCTGGTTCTACGAGCGGAACTGGAAGTGCTCCCGCCGGAGCAGCAGTAAATATCATGGGTGGTTATAATGGTACAGGATTCAATGGAGGGGGTAACGTTGTCTTGCAGGGAGGTCCCGGCTGGGGGGGTGGAAGCGTTAATATTTATGGAGGTACAGGTTTTTATTCGACATTTGCTGGGTCTGTAAATATTGGAAATAACTCCTCGACAACTCAAACAACTCTTCAAAATATATCAAATAGTGTCGCAACGCTCAGCTTAAATTACGCGCCATATTCTCCAACTGTTGATAATTTTAGTAACTCTACTTTATGGACTTCAGCTGCGACCGGCTGGACTACTGCGGCAACGACTGCCACACACACCTCAGGGCAGACAACACCATTTTCTGCCATAAGCTACAATGATATTTCGACTGGAGCGACAGTATATGTAACTCAGAGCGGCACTACCGTCACAGGAACAGGCACAGTATTTACTGCGGCAATGGTAGGATCACAGATTATAATAAATAATACTACCGTCGAAAGAATTACTGCAAGAGCCTCTAATACTTCTATCACCGTTGATACATCTAATACTTTTTCGTGTACTATTTTTGGCTGCCCTTCGTTTAATGTTAATCCAATCGGCGCCCCACCCACTGGTTACTATAATGTCCAGTTTACTTTAAGTGGTAATACTAACGGAGGGGGTATAACAGTAAGTTTGGGTAATGCAACATCATCAGTTATCTATGACCAAAACGGAACAGAATCGGTAGTTCTTGCCCACACCAGTGGCACCTCCCCACTTACTTTCACTCCAACAGGAGCAGGTACATTTAACGGTACAATATCAGCAGTGTCTGTAAAATCTATCGCAAACATGACGCCAGTACTAAGCGTTCTTAATAGCTCAGGAGTTTCAAATATTCAAGTTACAGCTAGCTCAGACACGTCTAATCTTTTTATAGGAAATGGCTCTGGGCAATTAAATCTTAGCGGAGGTACTGGAAATATATCACTTGGATCCAACGCACTTGCGGCAAATCTTACAGGAGCTGGAAATAGCGGGGTCGGATATCAAGCTTTGCAAAATAATACAACTGGAAGTTATAACAGTGCATTAGGACTAAGTTCTCTTCAATACAACACGATCGGCACCTATAATACCGCGCTGGGAGTTGGGTCGCTCCAGAATAATGGATCTGGTTCATTTAATACGGCGGAAGGTTACGCGTCTCTCCAGTCCAACACCACCGGCAACAGCAATATGGCTAACGGTTTCGCTGCTCTTCAACGCAATACGACCGGCACTAATAACTCAGCTCTTGGTACTCAATCAGGCTACAGCAATGTTACCGGCTCCAACAATATCTTCCTCGGCTACAATGCTGGCTACCAGGACTCGGGAGCTAGCTTTGCTACTTCTTCCAATCTTTCAAATGCTACTGCTATTGGTGTCTACTCTCAGGTACAGAATTCTAACACCATCTCTCTTGGTTCAGTCGATACCGCTACCCAGGTAGTAGTCGGTAGTACTATAGGATATAGCAATGCTCTCTTTGGCGTAGCTCCGGTAGCATATAGCACTGGTACAGCTGGTACTGGTTCATCCTCTAGTACTTCAGTCACTGGTGTCGGTACATCTTGGAGTAACGTCGTAGCAGGTGATCTAATGATCTGGCAAGATGGTCAATCAGCCATTATAGCTAGCGTCGGAAGTACTACTTCAATAACCCTAAGCACTGCAGTTACCGAAGCTAACACACAAAAGTACCGTATTCAATCTATCGGCCTACAGGTATCCAGTGCTGCCGGTAAACAAGGCTATGTCGGTATCGGTACCGCTAGTCCTAGCACAACTCTTGACGTCGGCAATACCAACATCTCTGGCGCCGTTGCAACCTTCAGAAATAGCACCGGTTCCTGTACTATCAACCCAACAACCACATCACTATCTTGCTCTTCTGACGAAACTCTCAAGAAAGATATTACTGGCTACAATACAACGACTGCACTTAATGACATACTTGGTCTTACCGCCGTAAGCTATCACTGGAACAGTGAAGATAGCTCCCTGGATCCAACCCATACTGGTTTCATCGCCCAAGAAGTACAAAAGATACTACCTGATCTCGTCGCTACTGATAGTGATACAGGTAAGCTCTCACTATCGTATGCTGGCCTTACTCCATATATAGTCGCTGGTATGCAAGCACAGCAACAACAAATCAATCAAACGAAGACAGACGTAACACAACTTCAAACTGCAGCTAATATAATAAACGGGGGAGCAGTGAATGGAGACCTATCAATAACTGGTTCCATGAATGTAGCAGGTAACCTCAATGCCTCTGGCCCTGTAGCTATATCCTCAACTCTAAGTGTTACCGGTGATGCTACCTTCAGCGGTACTCTAACAGTGCAAAACATCTCAGTACAGAACATCACCATCAATGGTCATATCATTACAGCAGGGGATACTCCTACGGCTAGTGTAGATACTGCAGCGGGTACTGCCGATCCTTTGAATAGTATTGCAGCACCAACAGTGACAATAGATGGTAACGATACCGCAGGTACCATTACTATCACTACAGGAGCTAACACCTCATCAGGAACCCTCGCTAACATTACCTTCAACACTCCTTATGGGAAGGCGCCAGTCGTTATTATTAGTCCGAAAGATTCATTAAGCGCCGCAGTGAGCCCATATGCCGATTCGAACGGATCACTAGCCGGATTTAATCTAGGAACCGTTAATGCATCGCAAACAACAAAGACGTATAAATTCAACTATTGGATATCCCAATAGCATCAGGTTCGTTATCTGTTGTACCTCAGATACAAATAGGGTATAATAATCACTAATCTGAAGGTGGAATCAATAACAGAGAATCTTGCTTAAAGTTCAGCAAGTAATCTACATTTGATTCCATACAGAAAATATATTTTAAAGGAGTGATTTAATCACAATGAGTACTAAATTAACAATGGACGAACTATTAGCTGAGAGTGATCTTAAGACACTAAAAGCTGGGGATGTACTAGATGCAACTATTACATCTATAAAGAAACACGAAATGTGGCTCGACTTGGGCCCGTATGGTGTTGGTGTGGTAATGCGAAGAGAAATTGGCTACGGCCAACAATTAGAAGTAGGGCAGTCAATTAGCGCAAGCGTTGTTGATCCTGAAATCGAAGATGGTTACGCACTACTTAGCCTTAAAAAAGCTGCGAAAGATAGAGGCTGGGACGAGCTTAAGCGAGTTATGGATGATGGTGAAATTCTTGAAATTACACCTTATGATGCCAATAGAGGTGGTCTTTTGATCGAACTTGAAGGTATCCGAGGGTTCCTTCCTGTTAGCCAATTAAGCGCTGATCATTATCCACGCGTTTCTGGTGCAGATAAAGACGAAATCTTACAGAAGCTTAATTCTCTTATTGGTAAGCCAATTCGCGTACGTCTTCTTGACGCAAGTCGAAAAGATAACAAATTAATCTTCAGTGAAAAAGAAGCTATCAAAGATGACATGCAATCTAGATTCAGCGAACTTAAGGTTGGTGATTCTGTAGAAGGTGTCGTAACTGGCGTTATTGATTTTGGTGCATTCGTAAACATCGACGGCATTGAAGGGTTAATTCATATCTCTGAAATCTCATGGGAACGAGTTGAAGACCCACGTAAGTATGTTAAGACCGGCGATAAGATAACTGCAAAGATCATTGCTATTGATAAGGATCGTTTGAGCCTAAGTCTTAAGCAAATGGCGGAAGATCCGTGGATCAAGGATGTCGAGAAGATTAAAAAGGGTGCTACAGTCGAAGGAACAATTACACGGATTACACCTTTCGGTGCATTCGTTCAACTTACTCCTGCTGTTGAAGCACTTGTACACGTATCAGAAATTGCTGAAGGCGGAGATGACGCCGTTGATCCTGAAAAAATCTTTAAATTAAACGAGAAAAAAGAATTTAAAGTTTTAGACGTAAACAAAGAAGCACGCAAGATAGCGCTTAGTCTTAAATAGAAAAAAGAATACCTCTCACAATGAGTGCAGTGTAGATAACATAAAGAAAGGCATTAGGTAGTAACCATGGCACGAAAAATTGAAATAGGTGACATGATAACCATCGGTGCTTTAGCTGAAAAGTTATCGTTGCCGGCAACTCGACTGATCTCTGTTCTTTTTAAGAATGGGATGATGGTTACTATCAATGAAAAGATTGATGTAGATACTGCTCAAATCCTTGTCGGGGAACTTGGACTTGAAGACATCGAAATTGTTAGTAAGCAAGAAGAAACCAATGAAAAAGAAACAGTTAAGAAGGTTAAAAGAGAAGTAAGCGATAAAGCGCTCACGCGACCCCCAGTGGTTGCGGTAATGGGCCATGTTGATCACGGAAAAACAAGCCTTCTTGATGTTATTCGAAGTGCGAATGTTACCGCTGGCGAAGCTGGTGGCATCACGCAGCACATCTCTGCTTATCAAGTAGAACACAATGATAGAATGATAACTTTTCTTGATACTCCAGGGCATGAGGCATTTGCGGCGCTTAGAGAACATGGTGCATTTTTGACGGATGTCGTGATTATTGTAATTGCCGCAGATGATGGAATAAAGCCACAAACTCTTGAAGCAATACGGTTTGCTCGTAAAGCTGGTGCTCATATGATTGTTGCTATTACGAAAATCGATAAAGAAGGTGCAAATCTAGAAAGAATAAAGCAGCAGCTCAGTGAACAGCAGATGCTTCCTGAGGACTGGGGAGGAGATACGATTATTGTTCCTGTATCTTCTAAGACAAAAGAGGGAATTGATAAACTTCTTGATATGGTGCTGCTTGTAGCTGACGTCGAAGAACTTAAGGCGGACACTGATGTACCCGGTGAGGGCTTAGTTATCGAGTCACACATGGAACAGGGAAGAGGATCTGTTGCAGTTGCACTCATCCAGCACGGAATGGTAAAAAAAGACGACTTCATTGTTGCCGGTGATACCTATGCAAAAGTGAGAACTCTCGAAAATTCACTCGGAAAGACTATTGCTGAAGCTGGCCCATCAACTCCTATTGTAGTCTCCGGATTTAAAGCGTTACCTCAATTTGGTAATACATTCATCGTAGTTAAAACAGAAAAAATTGCCCGCGCTACTGTTGCTGAGAATGCCCTAGGAGCAAATGCATCAAATGGTAATAACGGGATGACCGGTGGCGAGCTTATCCGTCTTATTAATAAGAAAACAACTATGCAGGAACTTAACGTTATTGTAAAAGCGGACGTTCAGGGTTCACTTACTTCAGTAATTGATAGCCTAAAAACGCTCGATACTGATGAAGTATCAATCCGGGTAGTGGGTTCGGGAGTCGGAGCTATTACGGATAACGATATTAGGATGGCTGCTACAACAGGGGCTATCATCTATGGTTTTAATGCGACAATGCCTCCAAACATCAAGCATATAGCTTCACGAGACAAAGTGCAGGTTCGGCTGTACAGGATCATCTATGAGCTTCTTGATGACGCCAAGAAAGAATTAAGCGAAATGCTTATTGACGAAGAAATTATTACTAATGTCGGAAGACTTCTCGTTAGAGGAGTATTTAAAACTACCAAAACAGAGCTTATCTTTGGTGGTGAAGTTACGAAGGGAAAATTAGTCGTTCCATCAACAGTAACAGTCTACAGAGGCGAAGAAGTGCTTGGAGAGAATCTTGTAGTAACAAACTTAAAGCATGGCCCAACAGATACGAAAGAAGTATTAGAGGGTGAAATGTGTGGAGTCAACATTTTGACAACGAGTAGAATCGACCTCGAAGAAGGTGATCGAATAGAGTTTTTCACAAAAGAAATTCGCGCAAGAAGTTTAAAATAGTCTATAATACATTTAAATAAAGGAAACGCTTATGTTTAAATTAGATGACAATTTTTTAGCAGAACTTGGTCTCAGCAATCTTCCGTCTGAGGAGAAAAAGACCATGCTGGGTCATATCTATGAAACGCTTGAGCTGCGGGTCGGAATGAAGCTAGCTCAGAATATGACTGCATCACAACTTGAGGAATTTGAAGTACTTATGAATGCTGGAGATGAAGCGGGCGGGCTGAAATGGCTCGAGACAAATGTGCCAACCTATAAGGACGTTGTTGCAGCTGAGCTTGATACGCTTAAGGATGAAGTTAAAGCAAACGCCCCAATGATACTTGCCGCAAGCCAAGAGCAAACAGCTTAATTTTTTAAACTAAGTCGATTTCTGTAGCCGTTTAGAAAATCTTTTGAACTCATGACATTTTTTCCAAATGGCATGAGTTTATTTATTTTTAGGCTACCCCTCACTGTACCTATAATTATATGATCCTGCTCGTCAATGGTGATCTTACCTAAGGCCACAGGTACATCGGAGATAGTGGCTTCCTCTATTATTACATCAAGCTCTCCTAGTTTCATGTAACTACGAGGCCAACCCTTGAAAGCACGAATTTCTCGCTCAAGCACGGAAGCTGGTTTATTAAAATTTAAAAGACCATCTTCCTTCATGATTTTTTTAGAAAAGGTAGTCAATTGATTAGTATCTTGTGGAAATTTCGTAGCTGTTTCATTTAATATGAGTGGAATATTTTTTTGCAATAACCCGTCACTAAGGTCGATTAATTTTTCAGTAAGAGAAGGGTTTGTGTCGATACTACTTATTGAAATCTTCGAAGTTTCAAATAGTTTACCGGTATCAAGCCCACTATCGATTTGCATGAGAGAAACACCCGTTTCGACCTGTCCTGAAAGAAGCGAAAATGTTATAGGATCGGCGCCTCGCCATTCAGGAAGTAAGCTAAAATGACTATTTATAATGCCGAGAGGGAATGATTGTATCGTTTTTTCCGTAATGATAACTCCATAGTCGAGGACAATCCCAAGATCAAATTTTTCGGCCATACCTAAAATTAATTCTTCAAGTTCGGTTTTGTTATCAGCAAAAGATAGCTTCATGTAGTGATCATTGGCCACTAATTCTACAGGTGGAGTACCTTTGAACCGGGGTGCTTTTCTTTTGGTAATAACTAAGTTAACATCTGTATGCTTAATAAGTTTTTCCAAGCTTGCGGCTGCAACAGGGCCACTACCAAAGAATAGGATTTTTTTGGACATCATGTTCATAGTCTAGACTTTCTAGATGACCTTTTGGGGTCAAATTGTAAAATGCATCTGCATCGTCTTTTATGTGATCAATAAAGAGTATACCGTTAGTATGATCAATTTCGTGTTGAAAAATACGTGCTAAAAATCCTTCAGCTGTAACCCTAAACTCGTTACCATTAAGATCGATTGCCTTAACTTTAACTTTTTCATACCTCGGGACAAGCCCATAAACATCTTTGATACTAAGGCAGCCCTCGTAGTCATCAACTAGGTCGCCCTCATATTTTGTTATGGTTGGATTTATGAATACTGTAAAATCCGTGTTATTTTTATTTTCAAAATCCTCTCGTATGATAACAATCCTTAGTAATTTATCCATTTGAACTGCAGCAAGAGCTACGCCCAATTCATGTTTTCTGGAATTTTCCCAATCCAGTGTCGCATCTTCCATTCCTTGGATGATAGCTTTAATTTCTTCGCTAACAATGCCGACCTTAACTGATCTTTTTCGTAAATGCTTATTAGGTAGGGTTATTATCTCATCTTTAGTCGACATATTGCTGTAAGTATAACAGAGGTGCAATATCTATAAAAGACTTACCGGGTCAATATCTGATATCCAGCCCACCGGAAGGCTTGATAGGCTTTCGACGATGGCGATTCGGCTAGATGATTTAACTATGATTTGCCAGCTATATTTGCCATCTTTTTTCTCGTAAAATGATGGAGAAGGGCCGAGAATGTGTATTTTTTTATTTTTTTGAAGTATGCTAAATAATTTTTGAGCAGCTTCGATGGAGCCTTCAAGTTTGGTTTTACTTATCTTAACGACCGCCAGATAGCAAAAAGGAGGGTAGAGAAAACGATTTCTTTTAGCAAGTTCATATTCGTAGAAATCTTCCCAAGATCGATGCAATATCGCCTGCATGATGGGGTGCTCTGGAACACGAGTTTGAATAAAAGATTTGCTCAATTTATGCCCTCGACCAACTCTTCCGACCACCTGATAAAGCTGCTGGAAGGTTACTTCTTCTGATGCATAATCGGGTAGATTCAGACCGGAATCGGCGTTTATTACTCCTACCACAGTAAGTTTAGGAAGATCAATTCCTTTAGTAATAAGCTGTGTGCCAATTACTATATCTATTTCACCGGCCTTTAATTTAAAAATATTATCCTGAAGTTTTTCGTTCGTCAAAGAGTCAGCATCAAACCTCATAATTATTTTTTTAGGAAATAACTTTTCTATTTCCGACACCAGTGCTTTAGTACCTATATTTTTAAATTTTATTTCTGTCGATTTACAGCTTTCGCATTGGTAGATCGCCGCTTGCTTATAGCTGCAGCTATGGCAGCGCATTTCATGATCATCTTTGTGGTAGGTTAGTGGAAGTCCGCAGTGAGGGCAATCAAGCTGCCATCCACAATCAGCACACTGTACTAAACGCGCGTTACCTCTACGATTAAGAAAGAGCATAACTTGTTCATTATTTTTGAGTGCATTATCGATTGCTGAATGTAATTCATCGGAAATTAAGTTGTTTTTGGTGAATAGATCCCTATTGGTCATATCGATGAGCTTATTCTCCGCTGCGTGTTTACCTGCGGCAGGCTTCTTCATTCTTATAATTTCATAGTTATTTTGCTGAGCTTTGTAATAATCTTCAGTATTAGGAGTTGCTGTACTTAATAGAAGTTTTGCTTCATGGATTTGCGCTAGCTTGGAGGCGATATGAAGGCTTTGATAGTGTGGCGATTGTAGCTGCTTGTATGAGCTGTCATGCGCTTCATCGATTACGATAAAGCCCAGATTATTAAATGGAAGAAAAAGACTTGAGCGAGGGCCTATGAATATAGTTGGTGGTTTTTTTGAGGCGCAGTATTCCCATACTTTTCTTCGTTCTACTGGAGTGAGATTTGAGTGATAAAGGATAACAGGAGCATTAGCATGCTGGGAGACTTCCTGCACTAGTTGTGGAGTTAGACCAATCTCAGGAGTTAGAATTAATACAGATCTCCCCTCATTAATAATCTGTTGAGCTATTTCAATAAAGACGCGGGTTTTTCCAGTACCAGTGTCACCATGAAGAAGTGCTCTCGTAGTTTTTGGTTCTCCTAACATAAGTAAAGCTTTTTTTTGCTCTTCAGTTGCTTTCGGCAAGGGGATATTTTTCGGTTGATACAAGTGAACTTCTCGTTGGCTTGGATTATTTACAATAGACCCAGGAATAAAGAGTTGTGTGATTAATCCGTTATCATCTGGATAAAAGGGAATCATCCAGTCATGTAATTTCTGACTTGAAGCTGGGAGTGAATAAGGCAGTACTTCTGAGATAGGTTTTGTTGCGAAAGTCGGCTTAGAGACATTTTTTCTTACAACAGCTAGACAATGTTTCTTCCCAAATGGAACTCTAGCAATGGAACCGCATTCTACCGAATCGTCAGCCTGGTAGGTGAAGAACTTGTTTCCGGTATGCTGTTTAGCGATCGCCACTTCCACATATTTCATACCTTAAACTATACGCTAAAATATATAAAAGCTTTACAGGGCGCTAGCAAGTCGTTATAATTTACGTTGTTCGATTAACAGCAGGTGTTTTAATATGTTAGATGTTTTCATTACTTCAAGAGTTCGACGGAAAATCATAGTTGTCTATGCTAAGTTTCCTGATTTCAAAACTCACGTAAGAGGGCTTGCTAAGCTTATAAAAGAAGATGCTGGAAATATCCAAAGAGAATTAAAGCGTCTTGAAAAAGTCGGTTTCCTAACGAGTGAAAAACAGGGAAATACTAAAATATATTCAACTAATAAGAATTTTCCAATTTTTAAAGAATTGCAGGGAATCGTGCTTAAGAGTCAACGAGCGAACGCTACCCAACGGTCAAATACTCTTAATATCAAGAAATAAATAGCACTTACTCTTGTAAAACCCCCTAATTTAAGTTAAAATACTGCAAGTATGATTCAAGTAACAAGAAAAGATTCCAAAGAATCCACTGAAAGTTTAATCCGACGTTTTGGACGTAAAGTTCAACAGTCGGGTGTTTTAGCTGAAGTCAAGTTAGTGCAATACTTTGAAAAGCCTCTTTCTAAGAGAGATCGTCGCATTAAGGCAATCGTTCGAAACGAAAGAAAAGCAGTCAAGGCAAAAAGAGCTAAACTTGGTTTACGCTAATGCAAGATAAAGTTTCTCAAGATATAAACGTAGCGCTCAAAAGTGGTGAAAAGACCACTGCTGAAGCGCTACGTTTATTAAAAAGCGCTTTATTAAATGCAAGGATTGCTTTAGGGCATGATTTAAATGACGAAGAAGCGACTGCAGTTGTTCGTAAAGAAATTAAAGCTCGCATTGAAGCACGTGACTTATTTTCTGAAAATGGTAGAGAAGAGCAGGCGAAACAAGAAGAGTTTGAAAGAGAGCTCTATTCAAGTTATGTACCTAAGCAATTAAGTGAAGATGATATAGACGCGTTTATCGCAGCTTCTGCAGAGGAGAATCCAGGTGTAAATTTCGGTATACTTATGTCGCAAGTGATGAAAAAGTGTGCCGGCAATGCAGACGGTAAACTGGTTACGGAACGTGTTAAGTATTTCCTGGAAGGAAAATAGCAATGCTTTTGATTCTTGGAGTAGCCGGTTCAGGGAAAAGTACTCAAAGTAATCTTCTGGCTAGACGGGAAGGAATGGTTGCTCTGTCTGTCGGTGAATTGCTACGCAAAACAACCCCCGCTGAAATGCAGAACAAAATGTTAACCGGAGCGCTACTTGATGATGGCTATGTAATCGCAGCAGTTAACAATGAATTACAAAGACTAAGCGGTGCGGGTGAGGTTATCCTAGATGGATTTCCCCGTACCACTAAGCAGGCGCAGTGGTTGCTTGAGCAGAAAAATCAACATAAATATGACCTCAACGCTATCTTATTTTTGAAAGCAGAAAAAGAGCATGCCAAAGAGCGATTGCTGGAGCGAGCAAGACCAGACGATAAGGATGATGCTATCAGAGAAAGATTTGATGAGTTTGATCTAACAATTACTGCAATCATTAAGCTTTTTTCAGATAATGGCGTTCCAGTTATAGAAGTAAATGCTCACCAGAACCCTAACGCAGTCTACAAAGACCTCTTGAAGGGGCTTAACGATTCAGGAGTTATTCAGCATGATGACTAAAATAAAAACAGCTCAAGAAATTGAAAAAATGAGAAAAAGTGGTCAGATTCTTGCCAGTGTTCTTAGTGAAGTTGAGGCAAGTTTAAAGCCTGGAATTACTACTGAGGCCATTAACGCTATCGCCGCTAAGAAACTAAAGAAACTGGGTGGTAGTCCGGCATTCCTGGGTTATTACGATTATCCTGCTGTTATTTGCATATCGATAAATGACGAAGTGGTGCATGGAATTCCGGGAAAAAAAATAATAAAAAATGGTGATGTTGTTAGTTTTGATTTTGGAGTAAATTACGAAGGCATGATTACCGATGCAGCACGAACTATACTCGTCGGTGCACCAAATAAAGCAAAATCAGCGTTAATCGCTAGTACGGCTGCTTCTCTAGACGCGGGTATCGAGCAAGTACGAGCAGGGGCAAGGATTGGTGATATATCAGCAGCAATTCAGTCTGTACTCGATGATCATGGTTATGGAATTGTAAGGGATTTAGTGGGGCATGGGGTAGGGCATCAACTTCATGAAGACCCCAACATTCCAAATTATGGTAAAGAAAATAGCGGTCCAGTAATTGAAGCAGGAATGACTATTGCAATTGAGCCTATGGCAACGCTCGGATCCTATAAGGTTTATACGGCAGACGACGGCTGGACGGTGCTCACGCGCGACGGTAGTACTGCGGCGCACTTTGAGGACACTATATTGGTGCTTGAAGATGGTTTTGAAATATTAACTCGCTAATAAGTCATTTATATCTTGCTCTATAAAGAGCACAAGCAGTATACTAATAGGTATGCAAAAAGCTCCTTACTACGTCGGGCTTGATATAGGTACCTCAGCAATTCGTTGTGTTGTAGGTATGCTCGAACATCATGAAACAGAAAATACACTTTCTGTTATTGGTGTTGGTACGAAAGAGAATAATGGTATGCGAAAAGGATCAGTGGTACATACCGAAGACGTCGCCTCTGCGATTAGCGAAGCAATCTCTGAAGCCGAACGAATGACAGGGGTCAGGATTGATGGTGCAACGATAAATGTCAATGGAGCGCACATAAGTAGCCAGCCATCTAAAGGAGTCGTAGCTATCAGTAGCCCTGATCGAATTATCAGTGACGATGATCGCTTGAGAGTAGAAGAAGCCGCCGCCGTTATTAATCTACCCGCTAATAGAGAAATTATTCAAATTTTTGCCAAAAGTTACTCGATTGACGGGCAGGATAAGATAAAAGATCCTGTAGGAATGAAGGGAGTAAGGCTTGAAGTGGATACACTAGTTGTCACTGCCGGAATTCCTTTACTGAAAACGTTAGAATTATCACTTGAGCGAGCTGATTCAATGATTCGGCACAGAACGTTCTCAAGTCTAGCTGCAGCAGAAGCTGTTTTAGACAGACGCCAAAAAGAGTCAGGTACAGCAGTCATAGATATCGGAGCTGGTACTACTAATATCGTCATCATTGAAGAGGGCGAAGTAGAGCATGTAGCCGTGATTCCAATAGGTAGTCAGAACCTTACAAATGATCTTGCTATTGGCCTTAAGACAGAACTCGAGATTGCGGATAAAGTTAAGAAAACGCATGCAACTCTAGATTTCAAAAATCCACCAGCAGAAACAGTAAGTGTTGAATTTGAAGGAAAGAGACACCATTTTTCCGAAAAGATAATACGCATTGTTGTTGAAGCAAGAATGGAAGAACTTTTTGAGCAAATAGATCGAGAATTTAAAAAAGTAGGGAAATCCAGGAAGTTACCTGGCGGCGTCGTTTTAGTAGGCGGAATGGCGAACATGAGTGGACTCGCTAACTACGCAAAAGAACGACTGCAGTTATCGGCAAAGGTTGGTAAACCCAGTAATGTCGGCGGCCTAGCCGATACTATTGCTGGTCCAGAGTATGCGACTTCGATCGGCCTTATGATGCTGGATATGATTCTCGAGGGACATAGCATTAATCAGATGCTTCCATCAGGAAATACTGTTACGAGCGGACTGTTCAAAAAAATTAAGAATATTTTAAATTAGTTATTTTTGGCGAATAACTAATTTCTCTGT
>CAIRQE010000022.1 GCA_903880655.1 uncultured bacterium | reverse complement strand
TTTGAGTCATTGAACCCGAAGCAGGAGTAGCCCACTGTAAACCAGTAGTTTGACCTGATGCAGCGGTAAGTACCTGACCATCAGTGCCCACTGATAAAGCGGCAGCAGTAGTAGAACCAGTACCTACTACGAGGTCGCCTTTGGCGTTAGATGTAGTTCCGTTTACTCTTGCCTTTGTCATCTATCTATGTCCTTTACTTTTTCTGGGAAATAATTCTTGGGCGCCAAATTTATGATAGGAGAAGTTTTGCTTCTTCTGCAGTGATACCAAGTTTAGTCAGAAGAGCGGCTTTGGCTGCTGCTGCAGCATCTGCTTCTGCTTGACGAGTTGCTTCGGCTTCTTGCGCTGCTTGATAGTCAGCAAACTCTTTGTCATTCATTTCACGGTCTGTGATTGAATCATCAGATAAATCGTGGATTCTTACCATTGGTCTGCTCATATTAGTTCACTCCGTAGATTAGGACTGTGCCTGCAATAGTGCCGCCATCAGGAACAAACAAAAGAGAGGTAATTGCTGAAGTTGTGTTAAAAGTTCCAGTTCCAAAAACTGTGTTAGCAGAACCATTCGGGTTCATAACATAACTGCTTGTGAAATTTTTGTATAATGTTGCACTTGTATAATTGTTAATAGTAAAAACACCAATATTGTTTGCTTGAAAACCTGCTCCTTTAGTTAAACCATAATTATTGTTGCCGTATCCAGAATTTGAATAGGAAGTAATAACTTGAATAAAACTAGTTATTGAGTCTGTTCCATTTGGTTTGATGTATAAATCACCTCCAGTAGATGTAGCCACCCCTGAAATATAAATTAGTAGATTTTTGTAACTTTGACTAATTGATGAAATAGTTACTGAAGAACCTGAAAGAGCAGTTCCACTAGGACCATTAAGTAATGTCATACTTCCAGCAGCAGGAGCAGCAACCCATTGAACACCTGTACCAGTAGAAGAAAGAAGTTGACCAGAGGTACCAGCACTTGAAGCCGCTGTTAATGTTCCTGTTAGAGTGCCGTTATTTAGCGTTCCAGTAACAGTAGATGTATAAGCAGGAGTAGTTCCATTAGAAGTTAAAATTTGCCCTGAAGAGCCAACTCCTAGACGAGTAACAGCAGAGGCACCAGTAGCAACAATTAAATCGCCCTGAGTAGTTACTGTTGCTGAAGAGATAGCAGTAGGAATAGCAAATGGAACGAAGGTAATAATCTCAACTGTGTCTCCCGCTACAAGAGCGGTAAGGGCTGAAATTGTTGCGCCATCAGTTCCTGTGTAATCTTGCCCACGAACTAAAAGGGCGCCATTTAAATACACTTCCTCTTTACCAACAAGGTAAGAGAGTGTTGCACCATTGGCATCACTTCCTGTAAGAGAAGTCTCGCCACCTGCTGCTACGAAGCGGTAGCGGCTTACTGTAGACGCTACACCGTTAACGCTTGAGATTGACATTAAATGTTTTCATCCATCTTGTGGATAGATAGATATTGATAAGCGGAATACAACAAGCTTGCGTCGTCATTAAATTTTCCTATACTTTGGTTGCAATCTCTGCAAAGTAATCCTCTAACCTTACCAGTTTCATGGTCGTGGTCTACTGATAAAGAAGCTACCTTTCCAGTCTTATATGTCCAAGATTCTGGTTTTTTACAAATAGCACATACATTATCTTGTAGTTTAAGCATTGAGTCATACTGTTCTTGGCATAAACCATATTCAGATTTAAGAAGAGATTTACGATATCGTGCAAAACTTTCTTCTGGGTGCTCTGCATGCCATTTACGAACAGCTTCTCTGCGCTTTTCTAAGCGTACAGGGTCGTTGTTTAATCGTTCACGTGCGATATTTGTGCGACAAGAGCGGCATCTTTTTCCAGAAAACTCTAAAGAAGACTTGCTCTCATTACAAATAGAACAAATCTTTTCAAAAGTAATAGTGGTGGTCATTAGGAGATTTCTGACCCAAATGCAGAAAATGAAAGGTTCGCACTTGATGCGTAAACTTGAAGTTTGTCACCTGTTGCTAGGGTAATACCTAGTGTGAGGGCTGTTGTATCTGATGCAGCGACTGTTGCGCCGTAGATAATCCAGTGCTTGGCTGCAGTAGAACTATCAGCTGAGGGACGAACCGCAATACGGTATGTCGCAGCAGATGAGGTCTGATTGCAAATAGTAAGTGTAGAGACCACAGTAGATGTTGAAGAGGGGGCTGTGTAGAGTGTTGTCTCTGTTGTGGCTGATGGGTTCAATTGACCCAAAACTTTATATGATGTGCTAATCGGAGCTACTCCTTATCTAGTATGTCACGGCGTTTTAATCCCGCAACCAATTCTGATACATATGATTCATTTAGTCCGTATGTATGAGCAATGTCCGATTGGAACATTCCTTCACTAGCAAGTTTACGGATATTTTTTACCTCTGTATTGCTTAACTTGGCGTTTGGGTGTGTTTCCCCGTATGTATGGCGACCTTTAGATACCTTATCCATAACGTTTTCTTTAGGTGTTCCTGCAAAAAGATGGCTTGGGTTTACACAGGGTGGATTGTCGCAAGTATGGCAAGCATGCCATCTGGAAGGGACTGGGCGCCCGTCCATTTCAAGTGATAATCTGTGGGCATATTCAAGTTTGCCATTCCAGTAAATTAAACCATAATTAGCTGCAGTTTTAGTTCCTGTCCATTCCCAACATTCGTCAAGATTTTTAATATCTACATAGGCCCAAAATCTAGCGGTAAGGGTATGGGTAGTACATAAAATAGAAGCTCCTTGATTACCCGCGTGAGTTTGAGCAGGTTCTCCGCACCAACATAAAGGTGTAGGGGTGCCATATTTTTTATTTATTTTCCAATGGGCGCTACAAAAACCTATAGAGCGGTACTTATTGTCGCAACCAGACACGCTACATTTTTTGGTTGCCATATTTTCTGGACTCCTTAAAGGTGGTAACTAAATTATGGACTATGAAAGGCTTTCTGTAGGGTTAAAACATTCTTTATTACGAGTAGCCAAAGCTGGATTTACCCATA
>CAIRQE010000021.1 GCA_903880655.1 uncultured bacterium | reverse complement strand
GAGCTTAACTTTTTTTCCATCGATTACCACAGTCTTAGATTGGAGGTTTGGTTTCCATACCTTTTTCGTGTGTCTTTGTGAAAAGCTAACATTGCTGCCGTACTGCTTTCCTTTACCTGTTATGTCACATATATTCATACTATTTTCCTCTTGAGATTCAGTAGTAAATTTTACAGTTTAATGTGCCAAAAGTCAAGAGGTAGGTTTGCTATACTAAAAGAGATGCTTATAGATAACAAATTAGAAATCGGTGCGCTATCTCTCGTTATTATTATAATCTCAGTAATTCTGCATGAACTTGCTCACGGATATGCAGCGAAACGATTAGGTGATGATACCGCTGAAGCACAGGGAAGGCTGACATTTAATCCTTTGGCTCACGTGGATCCATTCATGACGGTACTTCTTCCGTTACTACTGGCTATTAGCGGCCAACCGGTTTTCGGGGCAGCAAAACCAGTACCAATCTCCAGACACAAACTCAAATGGGATGAATTTGGAATGGCAATTGTTGGTTTTGCGGGGCCATTCACGAATCTGGTATTAGCAGCAATTGGGGGCGCTATCCTAAGAGGTAATTTTTTAACTGGATCTCTTTGGGTGACTTGGTGGTTTTACTTTATAGCCATTAATATAGGATTTTTTGTTTTCAATATCCTTCCTATTCCACCACTTGATGGGTCGCGCGTCCTTTATGCCTTTGCTCCCGAATTTCTTCAAGAGTTTATGGATAAATTAGAAAGATATGGAATTTTCGTCATATTAATCCTTGTTGTCTTAGGGTATAGCTTCATAAGTCCTATAATCTACTCCTTAGATCAGCATATTATGAGATTGATTTTAGGATAAGTCCATTATACTAAATGGGTTATACTAAAAGAGACCTAGCGACAAGCATTGATTTCTGAATATAAAACGTTATGGGAATCCGATATTTATTACTTCCGTGGGAGTAATGTGAGGAACCCCACTTGGTTTCCGGCAGGAATCCAAACGGTCGTTAGGTCGCCTTCGGGGTGTAGCGCAGTTGGTAGCGCGTACGGCTGGGGGCCGTGAGGTCGCAAGTTCAAGTCTTGTCACCCCGACCAAATAAGAGAATGGACACTATATGAATAAAATAAAATGCATTTTGATTGACGAGCAGCGGATGGAGTTTCTCGTGAGTGAACGAGAAACTTTTCGTCTTGGCGAAGAAGTAGTATTTGAAGTAGGCAGCAAGGAATTTCGAGGATCTATTCAAAGCCTCAACACTTTATTCTTAAGTGATCTTATTGATTCTCAGCCAGCACACGCTGAGCGAATAGCTAGAGACGTCAGTAATCTGTATCCAGAGCTCAATAAAAAAGCGCCGGTCACACTTATTTATCTCGACGGTAATGACAGCGCTAAAGAGTTAAAAGATGTAAATAATGCAA
Source organism: uncultured bacterium (assembly GCA_903880655.1). Lineage (GTDB taxonomy): Bacteria > Patescibacteriota > Saccharimonadia > Saccharimonadales > CAIOMD01 > CAIOMD01. The sequence continues at coordinate 5,531 of CAIRQE010000021.1, read as the reverse complement.
CAAGTGTCTCCAGGGTAAAATTATTTACCGATGGGGGTTCTAGAGGAAATCCAGGTCCATCAGCAACTGGTTTTGCTATCCTTTCGCTTGACGATAAGGTGCTTAAAGCCGGCGGTACCTATCTTGGAATAACAACCAATAATCAAGCAGAGTATAAGGCGGTGCTTGAGGGGCTGGACTCTGCCTATGATATGGGTGCCGTCCAGGTTGACGTTTATATGGATAGCCTTTTAGTGGTTAACCAAATGTCTGGCGTCTTCAAGATTAAGAATGTGGATCTTTTAAAAATAAATGTCTCTATTCATGAAGCGATAAAAAAGTTTGATAAAGTATCATTCAAACATGTGCCAAGAGCATTAAATAAACTGGCAGATGCTGAAGTTAATAGAGTACTAGATAGCCAGTAGGCATTTCTGCACTCTTATTGATATAATAGATAAGCTAGATCATCGACTGGTCGCCCCGCAAGGGGAGGAAAGTCCGGGCAGTATAGGGCAAGGCAGTTGTTAACGGCAACCAGGAGAAATCTTAGGGAAAGTGCCACAGAAACGAAACCGCCCTGTTTACAGGGTAAGGGTGAAACGAGTGAGGTAAAAGCTCACAGTTTGTTAAGGTGACTTAACAAAGAGGTAAACCCTGCCTACTGCAAGGAGTAAGTTCATTTCATTATTACAATGAATAGTTGCCCGCTAGAACTTACGTTTATCCGCTTGAATCCTTTAGCAATATTGGATCTAGATAGATGGCCAGATAGAACAGAACCCGGCTTATGGATGATCTGGTATTTAAAAACCCCTCAGGAGAGGGGTTTTTCTTTTCTATCTAAACTTAGCTTAGATTTTGGTAGCTTTTACTATTGAAGTAAAAGTCTTAGGTTCATTAACGGCTAATTCAGCAAGAATTTTTCTATCTAAAGAAATATTAGCTTTCTTGAGTCCATTGATAAGAACACTATAGGTTGTGCCGTTTTCTCTTGCAGCAGCATTAATTCGGGCATTCCATAAAGCTCTAAAAGTTCTTTTATGATTTCGTCTATCTCGGTATGCATACTGCATAGCCTTGATAACACCCTGTTTACCCATACGAACGCTTCTTCTTCGGGAATGAGTCATTCCTTTAGTAGCTTTACGTATCTTGTTGTGTTTTGCGTGTGATGTAACGCCTCTTTTAACTCGCATCTCTCTATGCTCCCAACTTACGCTTAATATTACGCTTAATATGTCCGGTTATTTCGTTCAAACCTTTATAGGTTCTTTTCCTGGACATGCTTTTCTTCTCTAGAAGGTGATTGCCACCACCTCTACGAGCAAGAGCCTTTCCAGTTTTGGAAATCTTAACTCTATCTTTAGTTCCACTATGAGTTTTTAGCTTTGGCATTCGTGCTCCTTACTACTGCGCTTAACTGTCTACCTGCAAATTGAGGTGGCTGATCTGTCACTACATTCTCTCCCATAAGGTTTACCAGCTTATCCATAAGGACATAACCGAGTTCTTTGTGGGCAAGCTCTCTTCCTCTATATATGATGCTTATGCGGACCTTACTTCCATCATTGAGAAACGAAGTTACTTTTTTTAACTTAACGGCGATATCATGATCGCTGATCTTTAAGCTAAAACGCATTTGCTTGAGTTCACTAACTTTGGAGTTTCGTTTACTTTTCTGCAACTGCTTCGTTTTTTGATAGTTGTATTTACCCCAGTCAACAATTTTTGCAACTGGCGGGTCTGCCTCGGGCGATATTTCAACTAAGTCAAGCTCTGCATCGCGGGCAGCTTGGAGTGCTTCTTGTTTAGAAATAACTCCAAGTTGATTGCCATGCTGATCAATGACACGTAAAACATTCGCTCTAATAGCCTCATTCAGGCGAGTGTACTTGTTAATGTAGATTTCTCCTCATTCAGTTAGAGATTATAACAGATATGCTAATAGGGGTCAATATAAACATTCAAGTAGCACGATCTCAAAAGGATATTTTTACTCCGTAAAATATCCTAACTAAAAAGGCAGCAATCAATAAAAATATTCCCAATAAAGAAACAACGGCCTGCGAGAAGCCGTTGTTTACATTCGAGGTTTTTGTTTTTGAGCACTTTTTTTACTCAGTGCTGTACTTATAGTAGTGGTAAGCAAAAGCAGTGTCAACTATAAAAAAACATTTAACTGTGCATAACTTTTTAGTTAATTTTAGGCTTAAGCGATTTACCCAAAATACATAGCAGGTAGAAGCATTTTTTGATCCTAAAAAAAGCTTATTTAAATCAAAAAATAATTAAAAATTAGGGAGGAGCAATACAGGCTTAAATGATAAAAAGGTAGTCTTATATTAAATTAATGATCCTAATTCTGAATAATAATAACTGGGACTTAATTGTTGCTTGGCAATACATGCACTAGCTGTGTTTCTTCAGGCAGCGCTAAATATGGAATAGTAAGATAATTTGGAAATATTAGGTTGGGCGGGAATTACTGGATACGAGTAACAAAAATTTCAAATAATGAGATTTTTAATAAAAAATATGTAGCCACAACTCGGCAATAATAATAAAAAATTATGTTCAATAAGAGAGGGTGTTAAGCGTAGAAGATAAAGGACTTATTCATCCAAAAATTAGCTTTAATAGTAGAGTAGTTATAAAAATTACAACTTTAATATAAACTATTTAACTCTTTAAAGTTGTATATAAGTCATCAAATTACGATTGACACGATGAACTTCTTATGCTAGTCTGAATGCAGTAAGAAATAAAACAAAAACCTTACTAAAACGAGCTTCAAACGCCTCTGCGGGGAGTCACGGATCTCGCCCTCTCGTACTAATGAGAGAGCGGTCAGTCAGATGTTCTGGGAATCAGGTAAGCGCCATAAAATAATATATTAATGGGCGGTTTTACCTCCCAGAGCTCTAAGTTTATTAAATTAATTTGCCCACTCAAGGTGGGCTTTTGTATTTGTTGTACAATGCTTATGATGCGTTATTTATTTAGTTTTCTAGGAATCTTATTACTTGGTCTAGTTGCTGTATTTTCGTTTACTACTCCTACTACCGCAAACTTGGCCATTTTTTTACTTGTCTTTGTAATGCTTTATCTTATTTCCTTGGATATTTTGATCATTATTTCTTGGGTTTCCACTGAACACAAAGATTACAAAAAGCTTCTTTTCGTTTCAGTTGTACTTGCTTTCGCGCCTACTTTTTTTATAGGCTTATCGACACTTTCAAACATCAATCTAATGGATATTATTTTATCTTTTGGTATCCCAATCGTCGTTACTTGGTATGGCTTAAGAAGTAGCTATTTCAAGTAGCTTTTTTATGGGTTCTTGTGCCTCAGTATTTTTGCTATAATTCAGCTAATGGATCAAATGCTACCACTACCATCGCAAGAACTTCCGAGCCCTAAAGGGGTTGAGGCGAAGCCCTCATCTGCTAATGAGGAATATCATGTACCTATGCCTGAAATCGGAAATCATCATGATTCACAGGAAAGAGTTAATCAAGCAACTACGGCCGTTTCTCAGGCTACTGACGATGTAGTAGTGGTCGCAGCAGCTGACGACGACCAGGGTTCTTCGATTCCTGCTCCCGTGAATGATGATCTCTCTTCCGCCAATCCTGATGAGGCTAAAGACGATAATCTTATCGAAAAAGAATGGGTTCAAAATGCTAAGAAGATTGTCCATGAAACTAAGCATGATCCGCAGGATCAGGCCTCAAAGATAAGTAGATTCAAGAAGGATTATATTAAAAAAAGATTTGGGAAAGATATTAAGCTTCCCGAGGAAACCTCTCTATAGGTAAATGATGGCATCAACCCTCCCAATCGTACTGTTTACAATTATTATCGCTTTACTAGCATTAGCGTTTTTTCTATTTTGGAGAACAAGAAAACTCCTTAGAGAAGCAAAAAATTATGAGCGTGGCCTCAAGATGGTGCCACTACTCATTCATTTACCTCCAGTAAGCGAAGACGTTGTAACTGAGGGAAGGGATGCGAGAGATATTGCTGATGAGAATATTTCAAAAGCAGAAGTACTCTATAACATCATCGCAAGTATTACCCAGAAGGGTTTCAAGAGCAAGTTCTATGGACAACGACATATAAGCCTAGAAATCGTTGCGAACAAAGGCTTTGTTTATTTCTATGCAGCCGTTCCTGTTTCCCTTGTAGCAGTTATAGAGCAAGCTGTTAACAGCGCTTATCCGAATAGTCTTATCGAAGAAGTAGCTGAACACAATATATTTAACCCAGTCGGAAAGATTACCGGAACAGTTGGTGGCGAGATGGTGCTCAAGGATCAGTTTATTTTCCCTATTGCTACCTATCGAGACATGAAAAGAGATGCATTGCAGTCTTTATTGAACTCATTTGCCAATCTTGGCGAACAAGATGGGGCGGGCGTCCAGATCTTGATACGTCCAGCAAGTGATAGCTGGACGAAATTTGCCGCCGAAGAAGCAAAAAGAATCAGGGAAGGTAAAAGTACGAAACGAGGAGTTGAACTCTTCTTTTGGTTCCTTAAGCAAGCTTTCATCGCTCCAGTTAAACCTCCAGAGGCAAAGGATAAAGAGATTGGAGAAAAAGAAAATAAGGGTGGATCAAGTCTGGATCAGTCTCTAGCAGATGCAATCGAGGAAAAGACAAAACATGCGGGCTACGAAGTTTTAATTCGTGTTATAGCGTCATCAAACGTTGCTCAGAGGTCGCAATCCATTCTCAGTAATATAACGGCAACATTTTCGCTTTTTGATGCACCAGGTAAAAATGGTTTTAAATTCTTACCAGCAAAGGATACAGAGAGTTTCGTAACTTCATATATTTTGCGATTTTTCCCACCTGAAAAGAACTCGAATATATTAAATACCGTAGAACTCGCAAGTATCTATCATTTTCCTGATGCGACGAATACTCCCACTACTCAGCTTGATAGACAGCAGTCAAAACAGGCTGACGGTCCTCGGAATGTAAGCGAAGACGGATTGTTGCTCGGATATAACGTATTTAGGGGTGCTAAGAAACAGATAAAGCTTAGCGAATTAGATCGAAGACGACATACGTACATTATTGGAGAAACAGGTACGGGAAAAACGACCTTCTTAGACAATCTTGCCGTACAGGACATGATTGAAGGAAGGGGATTTGCTTTCGTTGATCCGCACGGAGACGTTGTAGAGGAGCTACTTGGAATGGTTCCCAAAGAGAGAACCGAAGACGTTATTTATTTCAATCCAAGTGATATGGATTTCCCATTCGGATTAAATCTTTTCGATTTTAAGCGTGAAGAGGAAAAAGACTTTCTTATCCAAGAGACAATAAATATCCTTTATTCTCTTTACGACCCAAATAGACAAGGTATGATTGGTGCGCGTTTTGAGCAGATCTTCAGAAACGCCGCACTACTTTTGATGTCAGATCCTCAAGGGGGTAGTTTCATAGATATACCGAAAGTGCTCGTTGACAGTGATTTTATGAAATCCAAATTGAAATACGTTAAAGATCAGAATCTTCTAGATTATTGGACAAAAGAGTGG
>CAIRQE010000020.1 GCA_903880655.1 uncultured bacterium | reverse complement strand
CATTAAACCCAAGAATTGTCGCGCATAGCTACTAAGACTTTCGACATATCTTCGCTGTCCCTCCGCATAAATAGTATCAAAAGCTAGACTCGATTTTCCCGAGCCTGATAGGCCTGTTATGACCACTAATTGATTACGCGGCAAATCTACACTAATATTTTTTAGATTATGCTCGCGAGCTCCTTGAATACGTATAAAGTCTTGCATAATATAACACTGTATTTTAGCGCATTACGACCTTTTTTTCTAGTGTTTGAAGCGATCTTTATTCTATGAATGAATCATAGTGTTCAGAATTTTGCACCTGATCCCCGACAACAGTAATTGCACCTATATGATTCGCAAGTGCAGGATGAGGAATATGATAGGTTTTTCCAATGGTAATTGGCTCGACAGACACTTTAGAGAGTTGCATTAATTCACGTTCTTCTTCGAATACATCAAGTAATTCATGTGCATGTCGAGCTCCTATAGTCATTCCGTCGCCACTCTGGCCATATTTAAGGAAAGTCATGTGCATATTCTTAGGGTCACTCACTATCTGATATAGTCCTTCCTTGGCAAGTTGCTGGGCGATTATGCTGTACTGTCTTTCGAGTATTTCTTTTTCTTCAGTATCCGCAAATTCAAGAACTACATTTCTTCGATCTTTCTTCATTTCTGGAGTAATACCAAGCCAAGCAATTCTGCCTATCTCAAGAGTAAGGGGGCTTTCGACGAAATGCTCTTCAAGCGCGGTCACCATGCTATGCATTTCAAAACCATTTTGAAGTGCTGAAGCGAGCTTAGTTTTAATAACTTTTACGGGTGCTATGGTTATGCCATGGCCGTCTTCAAGTAACTTTAAAGGAGCTGAGACGGGACGCATTTCAGATAGTAGATCTTCACCTGCAATACTAGCTCTTAGCGCAAAATCACCAAGGCATGCCTCGGTTTCAATTGTTGCTGGACGATAGATACCGAATCTATTTTCGTATGCTTTTGATGCCATTCTTTTTTGCCTCTTATTTGCGTCGAGGGAACCTCGAATATTCGGCCCACCCATAGCCGAAAAACGTTTCATATTTTTCCTCTCTTTATTTTTTTAATTATTCAAAAACTTGATAAATTCACATTACACCCCACTAGAAGTTATTGTCAAACTTAAAGATCGTACGGAACTACGCTTTGTGCATAAAGAGAAAGTTCTTCCAAGAGATACTGTTGATTTTTTGTAAGTCCACTAAACTTCGAAGCGTCTTCGATTTGCTGGGCATATTGAGTGAGCCGGCTCTTCTCGTTTCCGCTCACTAGTCTTTGATTTATATATTCGTTCCAGATTGCCTGTTCTTCATGGGAAAGACTTTTAGGAAACTGCCGAGCTTTATACAAAAGTATCAGTTTATTTAATCTATCATCATTAAATTCTGGGTGGAAGTCTACAATGGTGCTGGCATTACGATTTCGCAAATCTATCATAAACTGCTTGTCGTGATCCCCTACAAAACCCTGATAAAGCATCCCATCTACTTATTGATACGATACCTCCAACGATGTTTGAAATGGCTTTTCATTCAACGAAAACGCTTCAGCAAGTTCTATTAAAAATCCTTTTTCCTTTTCAAGTATCTTTAGATTTTTTTCACATTTTTTAGGATCAAGTGAAAGTCGCTTACTATCCTCTTCCCTCATTACGCTAAGTGGTGCTACGGCTGGGCATTTATTTAATTGGATTTGATACGTCGGGAAACGCTCCTCACCGTCTTTTAATACTCTATATGTCATTTTTTCAGCAAGATCTTTGGCTTTAAGTCTAAGGAACGGGGTTGGATCAATAGTTAAGTCATAAACAATTATG
>CAIRQE010000019.1 GCA_903880655.1 uncultured bacterium | reverse complement strand
GGTGATCAAACAAGGTATGCGCAATAGTTGTTTTCTCGTGCTTTGAAGATAGTGAGCCGGCAGTATAAATAAATGAGGTTCCTGAGCGTATAATTTTTTCGGCTGCTTTTTTGTCTCTAATACTAAGGAGGAACTCAAAAAGCTTTGGCTGTTTATCATGAATCAATTTTGCTATCGCTATCGTTGCCTGGACATCACTGAGTGCATCATGTGCTTTTTCGTGAAGAAGCTTATTTATACTTGTTAAAAGCTCTAGGCGATTTGATGATTTGCCATCAGGGCCGATCGGCCATTTGATTCCTTCGGGTCTCAGCGCGCGAGACATACGTACTAAGTCAAGAATATCCCACTTACTTCTACCATCAAGCCATTGCCATTCATAAGGGTCATAAAAATTTCTATAATTAGTAAATCTAATAAACTCATCATCAAAACGTATAGAATTGAAGCCAACAAAAATTGTGCCCGGTGTTGCGATTGTTTGGTGGAAATAGTCTAGAAATTCTTTTTCAGTTATTCCGTCCAAAAGTGTTTTCTGAGGGGTAATTCCCGTGATTAGAATAGCAGAGGGGCTCGGTAAAACATCAGGTGTAATTTTGACTAAAATATCGTCTGGTTCTCCGAGTGGTTCTAGGTTAAGATCCGTGCGTTGCCCTGCGAATTGCATAATTCTCGATGTTCGAGGATCCAGATCTGAAGTTTCAAGATCATAAAAATAAAAAGATTTTTCCATTTGGCATTACCTTCCTCGTTACAGTGTACCTTGTTGGTGGATATATTCTTCAATGGGGAATTTACGTTTAAGGCCGTCATATACCATAAAGCGGATAGTCCCATATACACTTCGCTCACCCCACGGTCTATCATGCAGCCCGGCTATGCTCCACAAAATTCCCACATATCCATTTGGATCCCCGCCGTCAAGAGAATAGAAGTCATTAAGATAAACGAGAGTTTTAAATGCATCTTCGGCTGAAGTTGACCATTCGAGCACCTTCTTAGCCCAATACATTCGCATATAGCCATGTATTTTCCCGTGTTTTCTCAATTGTACTTGCGCCGCATTCCATGCAGGGTCATGTGTTTGGGCGTTTTCAAATTGTTCTTGAGAATAAATATATTGGCGGTGATCGATAGCATGTTTTGAAAGGGTAGCTAAGGCCCAAGCAGGTGCTCCCAGTAAAGAGTTATAGTTATCGTTATAGTAGCAGAAATTATCACTGAGCTCTTTTCTAACTACCATTTCTTCAACCAATGCATCGAAATCTTTTTGAAGTGAACTGTCTCCCAGTAATCGCTTGTGGGCAGCCTTATAAACGGTCAGTGACGCAAGTTGCCCGTAATGAAAATAGGGGCTCAGATTACTTAATCCATTTAACGCTGGATTATTTCTATTCTCCGCATAACCCTTAAAACGGTTATCCAAAAATGACTGCAGCGCTTTATTTGCGCTCGTCTCGCCACTGAAAAATGTATAATCGCAGTTATTCTTTTTGATTCCACTAATCTGTTCCAAGAAATCATTTTTTACTTTTTCGTATGGCACGATGGCATCTGATGGCCACTTATGCGGGTGAACGCTGATTTCGTATTCATCACTATTAAATTCATCAAGCAAGCGATGAATTTTTGGCCTTATTGTTCGTGCTCCATATTCTTGCTTATCACTAGCTTCCCACATAGGTACGATATTATGAGTATCGACAACACTGACCGGCCATTCTTCAGACAATTGCTCTTTTAGCTTCCTAGCGCCCTTAAAAGGGCTCATGTCAAAGAAAATAGCGGCTGGTTTAAAATGAGTAAATGCAAGATGCAATTTTTCTTTCGGATCACCATGCATAGCGATAAATGGAATATTTTTAGATTCTAAACCCACCACAATCTCGTTTAAGCCACCTAGCATAAACTCGTAATGTTCATACGCTCTTTTTGCTGAAACTGGATGCAAAACAAAAATAACAGATAACGGTAGCTTTTGTTCGATTGCATATTTTTGCGCCGCAGCAAGTGCTAGATTATCTTTAATTCTTTGGTCGCGACTCATTACGTACAGCACGCATGAACCTTTTTTATTTTGGCTTAAAGTAAGAATTCTTTTAGTATTCAATTTCCCCACGTGAAGGATCCCCTATTACAATTTTATCGCCCGAATCAACACCATCTCTTCGTAATTGATTTAAGATACCCATCTTTTTCATAATATCGCGGAGTCGCTGGATACCAAAATCACTATTAAAATCAGTACGTTCAGCGAATCTCTCAATTTTTCTACCTGTTACAAGGAAGCCTTTTTTGGTTTTCGTAACCTTCCAAAGATCAGGAGTATCTGCCATTTTAATAACCGGTAAAGCATTTGATATTTTTTCTTTTTGTTTATCAATTTTATTTTGATTCTTTACTATAACTTTTTGTATTTCAAATAATGCTTTATCTAGTCCTTTTTTCGCGAACGAAGAAATTACAAATACTTCAGTCTTTTTTGGTAATACTGCTCGGAGCAAGTCTTCCTGCATTGCAATTATGTCTTCAGGCTGTGTTTCGCTTTTAGTAAGCAAAACAATCTCGGGTTTTTTAGCGATGTCTTTACTGTAAGCTTCCAGCTCATTACGAATCGTAACGTAATCTTTTGCAATGTCATTACTGCCAACATCAATAAGGTGAATAATTACACTACAACGGGCAATGTGACGCAGGAATTCATCGCCCAAACCCTTTCCTTCGCTAGCGCCTTCAATAAGCCCAGGAATATCTGCAAGCAGAATCGCTTCGCCTCCAACATCAACTACCCCTAAATGTGGAATTAGTGTGGTAAAGGGGTAATTTGCTATTTCAGGTCGAGCATTACTAACAGCTGCTAAGAAACTACTTTTCCCTGCGTTCGGTAGTCCAACAAGGCCACCGTCAGCAATAATTCTTAGTTCAAAGGTTACCGTTTTCTCTTCACCTCTTTCGCCCTTTTCAGCAACTCGAGGTGCTTGCCGAACTGAAGATACGAAGTGGGCATTTCCAAATCCACCCTTACCCCCTTTAGCTATAATGAAAGTTTGTTCGTCTTGAATAAGGTCAAAAATAACAGTGCCGTCTTCGTCCATAACAACCGTTCCAACAGGAACAGGAACTATAGTATCCTTCGCGTTTCTTCCATGCTTACGTGCACCATCCCCCGGATTTCCATGTTCAGCAGTGATTGATTTTTTGAAACGAAAAGCCGCAAGCGTATTTTGATTTCGGCTCGCCATCAAAACAACGTTTCCGCCATCGCCACCATCCCCACCATCAGGGCCGCCTTTATCGACATAGATTTCATGACGAAAACTAACCTTACCATCACCGCCATTTCCTGCGACAATATCAACTTGTACTTTATCTACAAACATATTCAAACATCATTATAGGTGTCAGAGGGATAATCAGCAACTAATCTGTTATCGCCCAAATTTTCGAGCAATTGCCATTACCTTATATTTGGCAGGCTTCATAGCCTTTTCCCATGTACCTGAAAACACGATATCTACACCACCGAACGAACGCTTGAACACACTAAAGCCTGCCCATTTATGACTTGGATCTTCGGCGGGTGCTATTCCAAAAAAATCGAAACAAGTAAGTCCCTTTTCTATTGCATCTCTTATCAAAAAGACTACGAGAGGAGCATT
>CAIRQE010000018.1 GCA_903880655.1 uncultured bacterium | reverse complement strand
GGCTTAGGGTGTTAGAGCGAACCCACATGGGAACTGGTGCTAGCGAGGCAAGAATTGAAGCCCAACCTCAGGTTATTGAGCGAATAAAAGACAGCTACCATAGTCGATACGTTATTAAGCCTGAGAATGTACCAGAGTCCACTTTTGAACTCGAGCAAAGAATAGCCAGGCAACAAGGCCATGGAGATATACCAATAACTGATGAGTACAAGCGAGAGAAAATATCTCAGATAGTAGCCGACCAAGAAGTATCGCTAGATAGATGGGTAGATTATCTAACGAGCGATGATGCAATCTATCCAACTTGGGCTAAGGCTTGGGCTTTTACTGAAGTTACTAAGATGGGAAGACTAGAGAAGAAAACATCTGTCGATGAGTCTGGTCGTGAAACAGAGTCGGCATCATACTCGAAACGTGATGAGACAACCACTTCACCATTTCCAACAATTAACCCAAGAGCCCTAGCACTAACTATTGGAGTTATGCAGGATAAACTGGCTCAAAATGGACTGCCAAAGAGCGAACGAGGTGAAATTGAAAATCCAAGTGTTCTTATGGACGATGAACAGTTCAAGCAATTACTCTCAAGTGAAAGTTTCTCGAAACTCTACACCCAGTTTTTAATTGAGCAACCAGAATATTCTAGCGAAGGACTAAAAGAAACACGGGGGGTATGGAAGAAATATGAAAGAGGTAGTGAGCCCGATGAGTTAGTTGCATCCATTCAAGGTCACCCACTTCAATGGTGTACCGCTAATCCTGAGACCGCAAGAAGCCAATTGGCCGGTGGTGACTTCTATGTCTATTACTCCTTTGATGGTAATAACAAGCCAACTATACCTAGAGTAGCAATTAGGATGGAAGGTGATAGCATCCGCGAGGTTAGAGGCATTAGGCCAAAACAGGAACTTGATCCATATATTTATGATGTGGTGAGTGAAAAAATGGATGAATTTCCCGATAGAGCAAAGTATGAGAAAAGAGTTGCTGATATGAAGCACCTAACTGACATTGACGAGAGACATACGTTAGGTCAAGAATTAAGTCCAGAAGACTTGAGATTCCTCTATCAAATAGATGGGTTCATACAGGGATTTGGCTTTGGGGAAGACTCGAGAATTAGCGAAATTATTTCTGTTAGAGATCATATTTCTGATCTAAATTCTATATTTGAAACTAACCCTGAAATTACTGGAAATCTGAATTTATCTTTTCTTACCAGTGCTGACGGCTTAAAGTTGCCTGAGAGCGTTGGTGGTGGTTTGAATCTACGTGGTATCACCAGTGCCGAGGGCTTACAGCTACCTGAGAACGTTGGTGGTGATTTGAATCTATATGGTCTCACCAGCGCTGAGGGCTTAATCCTACCTGAGAAAGTTGGTGGAAGTTTGGATCTAAGTAGACTCACCAGCGCTGAGGGCTTAATCCTACCTGAGAGCGTTGGTGGAAGTTTGGATCTAAGTAGACTCACCAGCGCTGAGGGCTTAATAATACCTGAGAGCGTTGGTGGTGGTTTGTATCTAAGTGGCCTCACCACCGCTGAGGGCTTACAGTTGCCTGAGAATGTTGGTGGCAAATTGTGGCTAGGTGGTCTCACCAGCGCTGAGGGCTTAATCCTACCTGAGAGCGTTGGTGGTGATTTGTATCTAGATGGTCTCACCACCGCTGAGGGCTTAATCCTACCTGAGAGCGTTGGTGGTGATTTGAATCTATTTGGTCTCACCAGCGCTGACGGATTAAAGTTGCCAGATAATGTTGGTGGTTATTTGTATCTACATAGTCTAACCGACGCTGAGAGACAAAAAATTAGGGAAGAGCGACCAGATTTAATAATTTTGTAGAATATTCTTCATTTAAGTTTTCAATTATCCTCTCCAGCTTCTTGTCTTTCTTATTTGTTATTAGTATTACTTTTGGTTGTTTGTCTTCGTAGTTGTCTTCTATGAATTCTGCTAGGTAGGTTAATCTTTTTTGGATTACGAAGGTTTGTTGGTTATTATGTATTTCTATGAAGATGTCAGGTTGTTGTTTGTTGTTAGAGTGTGCGTATATGTGCGATGGTGGATCTGGTTGATCGTCGTGTTTATATAGCTCGTACTTAGTTTTAAGGGTGTAGTCGTTAGTTAGTTTAGCTTTATAGTCTATGTATGTCTGTAGGGTCTGTATATGGCTATCAACTGCATCATCGCTTAGTAGCTTCGTCTTATGTTTATCTTGACTTATATAGGTCTAAATAATAATAATAGCTATGTAATAACATAAGGGTTATGAAAATGAATAATGAAGAAGAAAAAGATTCTAATTTGGCTGCGGGCAATAACAGCGAGAGTTCGTCCGTTAATCCTAGTCAAGAATCTATTAAGACAACCTCTATAGAACCATCACCTAGTGGCAGTCAGGCAACAGTACAATCTAATTACCAAAAAGGAGCTAATGATCCCTATACGGTCGATCAGGTAAAAAGTAAAAGCGCTTTGCAGCGATTGATTAAGTTTGTAGAAATATTTATATTGGGACTTCTAGGTATAATTATTGTGTCTATAATAGGACTACTTATCTTAACTCATTTATTCCATGTAAAAATAGGCAATAACAATAAAACTCCGACTAAATACAGTTATGATCAAGCATTCAGTAGATTTGTATCTGCATATGGATCAGTGCTTAGTGGTGTGTACTATTGGAGTACTTCATCGAGTGATACTGGAGCGTTCTTGGTAAAGCTCGATTCTACTAAAAAAACCTTTACTGAGTACAGCATAAGCTCGAAAAACGATGGAGGTGTTTTGGCTGCTAGTTCTACCGGCGTATATTTACACGGTGACAATGCGAACCTAATTGACGTATTTAATCCCGATACGGGTAAAAAAATGGCAACGATTAAATCTCCTGACTCTGGCTCTATTGGCAAGGTAACCGTTAACACAAAATATTTGTGGTTTACATCGAACGACAATAACTATTCTAGTGGTCACTGCCATAATTCGCTCTACCAGTATGATGTGTCTACAAATGCTATGGTCAAAGCGTTTCACGATACTGGCAATTGTGACCAGTGGTTCAGCAATGTGGAGTCTATGTCTGCAAACGATACGGACCTATGGTTGGTGCTTAGCACAAATCCCGGTAGTCCCGGTAGCTCGTATAAATGGAATGGTACACTGTTTGGTTTCGGTAACTCTATAGCTGTATATAATTTAGATAAACAACAGGCTACGACTTTAATTGATCTACATTCCAACACTTTAATATCTCAAGTTAACTTGAAGTCTCCCAACATAATAAATCCTTCACTTATTGTAGCTACAAATAAGTTTGTCTACTGGATTAATAGCCCTAATGACGAAAATAACAATAAAGTTTTAGTAGAAAAGATCAATGCGGATAGTAGGTTGCCTTCATACTCACTATCATTCGATACCGGTATATCGCAAGGCGATTTCGTTGGCAATTTTTTTGCAAACGATAACATTTACGGCTTTTATGTAGATACAAAAAGTGGTAATTCTGTATTTAAAATGTACGACACAAAAAACAATTCACTAGTGCTAGACCAAAAATTTAATTAGTTTGCCTAGCTCGTATAATTTAATTATATTCATTACCCCACTTTTAAGTTACACTAGCAGCCTATCATACTAATTCTTATATCTTAACCATAGGCTGGTGCGAAAATTTCGAGCGAGGGCTCTCCCGTGCGTTTCCTCTTTTTTTAACCTGCCTGCTTGGAATTCGGTATCTATGGTATCGCTCAAGAACATCCCCCCTAAGAATACCCGTGGAACTGTAGTTATATATAGCCTTATGCTTGGAAATGACTTAGAAGACGAGATGTTTGCAAAGGTAGAAAAGTTATTACGATCCCATGGCAAGCTAGATATTAACTACCTTATGCCTATTCCTCATCCAGAGATTTTTCATACTGTTTATCACATAGAGGGCACAAGTGAGTTTCAAACTATTGATATGAATCTGCAGCACAATAGTCGAATCTTTATGATGGATGAAGGTGTTGACGACTACTTGATGATTTTCGACAGAGCTAAAGTCGTTAAGTCATTAAAACCCAAACCCAAAGATGTTGACTGGGCTGAAACTATGGACCGAGTTCAACAATATTATGCTCTACAACACCCCAACATTATGAAGAACATAAATCGTGGACGACTACTCGAGGCCAAGATTTACTATGATTATTTAGTTCAATACTTAGTAAAAACCATTAGGCTACGGCATACTCCCGACAAAGTTGATTATGGCTTTAAACACAGTTACCGCGAATTAAGAAAAGAAGATTTAGACTTCATTCAAGGTGTTGCATTCGTCAATGGTAAGGAAGACATGCTTGATGGGCTGAATAGGATGAAGCAGTTCATTGAAAGCTACAAAGAGGAAATGAAAATATTAAAGCTTTAATAAGATCCAATATTCGGATTGTATGGCCGGCCCTAGTGTTTGAGGTTAGAAGTTATATGTTAATAAGATTATTCAACAAATTTTTTTAAATCGTCTGCTACTTTTTCAATATCTTGGTTTCCGTTTATAGAATAGTTCGTAATACCTTTTGACTTAAGCTCCTTGAAATTATTTAGCTGACCACTAAACCAAGGTGAAACATCATCATAATTTTCTTCAGCCATCCTTTTTTTGTTTCTCTCAATCAAAATTTTTAATGGAACTTCTAAAATTACTATTTTGAATCCTTTTTGCTTTGTTTCTATAAGTAGGTCGTTAGGTATATAGCTGGCAAAATAGATAACATTTTTTCTTGAAATTATTTCTTTTGTAGTTTGTGGCACCAGAACTTGATTTTTGAGATCATTGTCTGGCCATACATCGTTATTAGCTTTCATGACTTCTTCATCTGTTTCGGCTATTTGCAAATCTGTATGTTCTCGTAAATACCTCATTAGTGATGATTTACCGCCACATGAGGGTGCAAGTACTATTATTTTGTAATTCATAAAATTATTATAACAAAAAAGCTATACCGGTTTTTTCATACATAAGCATAATGGGAGACCGTGCTTGTATAGATGAGAACTACAATAATCCGACAAGATTCAATATATTATTAGCAATTTCTTCAGGAGGACGTTCGCCAGAAATCGGTTCAGCACCTTCATTGATGAATGAACCTTGCTTCTTCTCGTGATCGTTTGTGATTCTATCGATTTCACCAGGTAGATGATGCGAAGAATGCTCATGAGATTCTAACCTAGCTTTCAATGTATCAATGCTCACTGTAATAACAAACATTTTGTCGAACATAGGATAAAAGTCCACCTGATTTGATACTACTGCGCCTATAAATATAATTTCGTCGCTGGCTAATAATTTTTCTATTTCCGGTTTTTGCCAATTCCATGCATATCTTGACCAATCAACTTTACCTTCAGGCCAATCAATAGTTTCATTAGTTTCTTTATTCTGCAGTTTAGTTACATCTGGTAAATCATCTGTATTGTAGGCAGTATACCCTAGTTTCTGAAGTTGCTTGATGACAGTAGTTTTTCCTGATCCTTGTCTTCCGGTAATTAGGTATTTGCTCATTTATCTATATTAACAAAAAAAATCCTAAAGGAGTTATTCATATTGCTTATTTTTGGCAGGGAAGATGGTTCCTAGTCGAAACTTTAAACTATGAGGATATTGTTGTTTATGAAATAGAAGATATGTTAAATAGTGAGGACATAGACTCATGAAACTTTATAAAAAGATTAAAACAATAGACTTCAATCACTTATAATCTAATTATGGCAACATGCGCATTCGCAATCATAAAAAACAATGAGAATAAAATTTTACTTGTTCAAATTGCACCACCTTTCAGAGAAGATCATAAATGGAACTTTCCTGGGGGAGTAATAGAAGATGGCGAAGATATTGAAATAGGT
>CAIRQE010000017.1 GCA_903880655.1 uncultured bacterium | reverse complement strand
GCAACGTTCAATTTATAAATACGCCGTTAAATATTACCGCTCCAACTAAAACGATTACCCTCAAACAAGCTCTTACTATTTTAGGTCTTGCAGACCAATATGATTCGCTGGTTACTCCTCCTAATTCAAGTCAGAATTCTGTTCTTTCATTGGTCCCCGGAGCAAATAACCAACTCATACATTTGCTCGCAAACGCAAAGATAAAGAAGACTAAAATACTTCTTACTTGAAAAAAAGTCATTCAAGAGATAACGTATATTCAAAATATGAATATGGAGTATCTCCTAGCGGAAGAAAAAAATAATGGGCATCTGATTCTCACGTCTGCCGGACCTTCCACTCAAGATATTACAGATGCAATTCGAGAAATCATTCAAGAAAGGATTGGTGATCGTTGTCCTCGGATACTGCAGATTCAGGATCAGTGGAATAGTTTCGCTTCCGACGCAGATGTTTCATTAGCCGACAGATTCATGCATCGTACTGAATCAGTTGATTCGCGAACTTGGAGCCGAATTTGGCTGGAATTTGTTTATGGCAAACCATTAAATGTTGAGAAGATACAATTATCAAGCTCTTCAATAGAAGATGTTGAAGCTTCTATCGGGGCACCCTTAGCGTCTGTTATTTTAATTAAATCGATATAATTTTTGTTTTTTGTATCTTTCGGTTCATATCCAATCATTTGGTTTCCCGCAAAATTACTAAGAATAATTGAGCCGGTTTTATCCAGCATAAAAACACCCACAATTAGGTTATTTAATGCGGTTTCCGATAAAGCATTTTCCTGAAATAAACCTTGCTCGTTTAATGCAGTATTATTTTTTTTCTTGAAACCAAACAAAATATTTGCCCACCATAAGATTATTTAATGTTACTTTCTATTATTCATTTATATCTTGATAAAAGCAAGCTTAATTAACAGAGGTGGCTATCTTATTAAACTTGTGCTACTATTATCGAGAAAATTATTTGGTCCCATCGTCTAACGGTTAGGACACCAGGTTCTCATCCTGGCAATAGGAGTTCGATTCTCCTTGGGATCACCATAAGAATATTCCAGATTGAA
This sequence comes from uncultured bacterium, assembly GCA_903880655.1. Taxonomy (GTDB): domain Bacteria; phylum Patescibacteriota; class Saccharimonadia; order Saccharimonadales; family CAIOMD01; genus CAIOMD01. The sequence goes on along the minus strand of CAIRQE010000017.1, from coordinate 5,368 downwards.
AATAGCGTCCGAGCTTAGAAATATGCATCAGGCGCTTTTTTACATCTGTTAACAAGTTCGATTCCCCATGCTATTATCAATGTATGAATGCTTTACTATTACCCGGGAATAGCTCACGTCATGGTGAGTGGATTGAGAATTTAAAGCTAGCGATAGCTGACCGTTTCGAGCGTGTGGAAACACAACATTATCAGCATTGGCAATCAGGTGGCGAAAAGGCAGATATTGAATATGAAATCAGTGTTGCTCAGAGTAAAGCAGAGCTGTTAAAACCTTATATTATTATCGCAAAATCTATCGGCACTGCTATATCTGTAAAAGGAGTAGCAGATGGAAAGCTAAAACCTAAAAAACTTATCCTACTAGGTATGCAACCTTTTGACCATTTCTCAGAATGGCTTCAGAAAATAGATATTGAAATAGTTATAATACAGAATACTAATGACCCTCTCGGTTCCTTCGCTGAAATAAAGGCTGCTTTTACGGGCAAAAGCAAAAGCCTAAAATTTGTTGAGCTTCCAGGGGAAACACATGATTATCTAGATTTTGATGCTATTGCTAAGCTGATATGAGCTCAACAATTGGTTTCAGCGAATAATTTCACTAATGATTTGTTTATAAATCGAACCCCCTCAAGTTCACCATAAGAATATTACAGATTGAAAATAGCGTCCGAGCTTAGATATATGCATCAAGCGCTTTTTTATATCTGTTAACAAGTTCGATTCTTTGCAAGACATTGTTATAGAATATAAGTAATGATTAAATTTATTTACTTTGATGTAGGTGGAGTAGTCGTTGATGACTTCAGTGGCAATGATGGCTGGAAGCAGTTCAGGACAGACCTAGGGGTAACGACTGCTATGGATGATGAGTTTATGGAAATATTTTATCGATATGAAGATGAAGTATTAGTTGGCAGAGATGTGGAGACACTCTTACCCATATTGCGAGAGAAGTTCGGGTTAAATATAAAGAATAACTACTCTCTACTAGAGGGGTTCTTAAAAAACTTCAGTGAGAACAAATATATATGGCCCATCATCAACAGGGTTGAGACAAAGAGTCGCATAGGCTTGCTTACCAATATGTATCCTGGAATGCTCACCGCTATGAACGAGAAAGGGATACTTCCCAAGAATAACTGGCAGGTTATAGTAGATTCGACTATCGAGATGCTCAAGAAGCCTGACGTAAAGTTGTTTGAAGTTGCCGAGAAAAAGGCTGGAGTAACTGGTAATGAAATACTTTTTATAGACAACACTGCCGGCCATATTGAAGCCGCAAAGGCTTTTGGGTGGAATGTTTATCATTATGATTCGTCTAACCATCAAGAAAGTTGCAAAAAATTAGAGCAATTTCTTTCCATTCAGGGTTTTGTTTAGGCGGCCTGGGCTAGATCAAGCAGTTGATTTCGTCTGATTATTTTACTTTTAGAATTTTTTTAAGTCTTGGGCTATTTATTTCAACGGGTTTTCCGCTCAGACGCATGGATAGTCTCGTGTAATATTTCTTAGTAATATTTACAGAAATTTTGAGTGTTAGGCCCCATATAATACCAGTCCAACAAGCTATAATTATAAAACCGATGAGGGTTCCCGGGAATGCATGAACATTGATGTTATGAGCGATAACTCCTGCAGGAATAGCAGCAATTAAAAGAGAAAAGGTAGCTGAAACATAAGCAAGTGTAATGAATACAGAATATTCAAACATTTGAACTCTATCATGACGAATCTTTAAAATCGAAACCGGGTTGTAAGCCCATAAAGTTGAAACTATATTTCCAAAACCCAAACAAATAATAACAGCGCTCAGTCCAAGAACGATTGCCTGCGGGAAACTAGACCAATCGTGCAGGATCATACAGGCTACAATTACGAGAACTATATCTATAGGAATCGCAAGAATCAGAAGAGAAACGTTTTTGACGAGAAAAAGCTGTTTTATAGAGGATTGCTTGTCTAGGTAAGCGAGCACCTTATTGGAATCGGAACCTAATTGAGAAGCGTTGTAGGTCGCTAACGTCCAGATAAAAACGTTTGCAGCGATATAAGGTAGCCCTCGGTGAAAAGTATTAATTAGAATTCCTATAAAAATACTAGCTAGCGTACCGGCCGCAGCGATCGCTAAATTTATAGGAAGTCGAAAAGGTTTTTTAAGACTTTTGTTCAGTTCTTCTTTCAGAAGTAAGCTATCAATAGTAAGCACAAATAGGAGTATAGCCCAAATCCCAAGAATTGTGAGCTTGTGAAGCTGAGAAATTGCTTCCTAGCCTTTTTTCGCTTATACTAATAGACATAAATAAATTTTTAAAAAATGGGGTTAAATGAAAAATAAATTAAAGGGTCATTGGATTATTTTAGTGCTTTTAGCACTTGCACAGTTTATGGTGGTTCTTGACGTTTCGATAGTGAACGTTATGCTCCCTACAGTTCAAAGAGTCTTTTCGATGTCTCAAACAAATCTACAGTGGATCGTTACCGCATACACGCTCGCTTTTGGTGGCTTTCTACTTTTGGGTGGACGAGCGGCCGACTTGTATGGAAGGAGGAAAGTTTTCCTAGCTGGAGTATTTCTTTTTTCACTCGTTTCGCTTCTAGATGGCCTAGCTCAATCGGGCACCATGCTTATCGTACTCAGAGCTTTCCAGGGGCTTGCTGGGGCGTTTATGTCACCCGCTGCCTTATCGATTATTCTTGTAACGTATAAGCAAGGTCATGATCGAAACGTAGCTCTTTCCGTTTGGGGCGCAGTTGCTTCAGGAGGCGCAGCTGTTGGTGTACTACTCGGCGGAATTTTAACACAATACTTGGGCTGGAGATGGAACTTCCTTATTAATGTTCCTGTTGGAATTTTTGTATTTTTCTGGGCACGGAGATTATTACCTATTCACGAATCAGAAGAGTCAAATAAAACACTTGATTTACCGGGTGCACTAACAGTAACCGGCGGACTTATGCTTTTTGTCTATGCGGTTCAAAAAGCTCCAGCTGAAGGATGGACATCGCACACCACTCTATACAGTCTTGCAGCGAGTTTAATTTTACTCGGAATCTTTGTCTTCAATGAGCTGAGAGTTTCCCGGCCACTTGTACCGTTTAAAATTTTTAGATATAAGAACCTTGCGGCTGCAAATGTTTTGCAACTCACCATTGCAGGAGCACTATTTTCAGTTTTCTTCTTCGTATCCCTTTATTTACAGAATATTTTGCACTATTCACCCGTTAAGACAGGGCTTTCCTTCCTTATAATTCCAGTTTTTATCGGCGCGACAGCAAGCAACGCACCAAAATTAATTCGTAAAGTTGGATACAAGAGGATTCTTTCTATTGCACCACTCGTATCTGCTTCAGGCTTACTCTATTTAAGTCGAGTTCCTGTCGATGGCTCTTATTTTAAAGATGTAATGCCCGGGCTTATTTTATTGGGCATTGGGCTTGGTTTCATTTTTGTGAGCTTGCTTGTTGCAGCAACATCTGGTGTTGAGAAACATCTTTCAGGTCTCGCTTCGGGCCTCATTAACACGTCGCAACAAATTGGTGGATCGCTCGGTCTTGCAATAATAACAGGTCAAGCAGCGGCAGCATCAACTCGTTACATCACTAATGCTCAAGGACATAGTGCCGCAATAGTTACTGCGGGTACTGTGCACGGTTTCCAGATAGCTTTCAGAATTGCCGCAATCTTTGCCGTTATTGCAGCATTCACCGCAATCTTCGTTATTAGAACTGTTAAAAGTACAGAAGATGATGGTGATGCTGCTAAAATGGCAACCGCCTAATTTTTATCATTCAAACTGATTTTGACCGTTGATCAATAAGCTTGTGTTTTCTTTGACTTTGTTTTAAGATGCGGTTAGTCATTTAAAAATATAAAGAAAGCAAAAATATGGAAAATCCAAAAGAAGAAATAGGTCAACCTCTATCCATGGGCAGCGATAGCTCGCAAATAAAAGTAAATTCACAACCAATACTAAATAATCAACCAGAAGAAAAAGTAAACCAAACCCTTAATTCACCAATGCCTCCAAGTCCAGCTACTCCTTTATCTGCCGCTAAATCTGGCAAACGTAGCAGTAAGAAAATGTTTATTATTCTTGGAGCTTCATTGGCTACGTTAATCCTTGGGGGTTTGGTTTTTTACTTTGGTTATTGGACGAATCCATCAGTAATATGGGGTAATGCACTATCGACAACTGCAGTTTCATATGACAAAACGGTAGGTTATCTCAATAACACTACTAAATCAAATTTTAAAGGTACGAAGCTTACTAGCGCTATCAAGATCAACACGGGCGATACGAATTATTCAGGATCTCTAGATCTTCAATCAGATAAGCTCAATTCACAAGCCTCACTAAAAATAGATCTCAGTAATGCTGGCCTAGGACTTGGAAATATTGATATAGAGGAAGAAAGTATAATCGCTCCCAACCAAACCACGCCAGACCTATATTTGAAACTCGGAGGATTAGGTGATCTATTGAGTAGCTTTACGGGTACTGGCGGTAATGCTTCGGCTTTGGATAATAACTGGGTTAAAATTAATCATACAGAAGTCGATGGGGCACTCGCCAATGCATTACCTATTAATACAACTGACACAAGTAAACCATCACTTACTCAATCTGAGCTTTATGGAGCTGCTAAAGATTTTGGCACAGTGAATTCTAAATATGTCTTCACAACAAATTCAAAATATTCTGTTACTAAAATTGAAAAGAAAATAGGTTTTGAAAATGTTGACGGTCATAAGACCTATCATTATTTAGTTGGCTTCAATAGTCAGAACGTCCAAAGCTATATCACTGCAATCCGAGACTCCCTTGATAAAGATGCGCTTGGTACATACATTAAGGCTATGGGTAGTGGACAAACTATCAATGACTTTATTGGGTATGATAGCCTCGTCTCTTCAGCGAAAAATATAAAAGATAGCGATAATGTGGATATCTGGGTTGATACAGGAACAAGAACAATCTATAAAATACGTAAGTCAGATCCTGCGAATCCCACTACAAATTACATAGAAGCTGGCTTGAATTTTAAAAACTTTGATTCGTTCCCTTTCTTTATCAATTCGCAAAATGTTAGTGATTCGATAACTGATAAGATTGGCGCTCAACTTACAATCAAGACAAAGCAAAACACTCTAGAGTTTAATGTTACCGATACTTCAACGGATTCCCAAGATAGCACCAACAATTTTACCGCTTCACTCAATGGCAACGTTCAATTTATAAATACGCCGTTAAATATTACCGCTCCAACTAAAACGATTACCCTCAAACAAGCTCTTACTATTTTAGGTCTTGCAGACCAATATGATTCGCTGGTTACTCCTCCTAATTCAAGTCAGAATTCTG
>CAIRQE010000016.1 GCA_903880655.1 uncultured bacterium | reverse complement strand
GCCGCTCGCCCAATTGTTTGGATTAACGCTGATTCACTACGAAGGAAGCCTTCTTTGTCTGCATCTAGTATTGTCACTAAGCTAACTTCTGGAAGATCTAGGCCTTCTCTTAACAAGTTAATCCCGATGAGCACATCATAGATACCCAGCCGCAAATCCCTTAATATATCAGTTCTCTCCAAAGTATCTACGTCACTATGAAGATACTGAACTTTGATAGCAAGACCCTCGAGATATTCCTTGAGATCCTCAGCCATCCGCTTAGTGAGTGTCGTAACGAGAACACGTTGTTTCTTGGTGATTCTATCTCTAATTTCGCTAATTAAATCATCTATTTGACCTTCGACTGGTTTTATAATAATTTCCGGATCAAGTAAACCAGTTGGGCGGATTACCTGTTGTATTGGGGTTGGTGATCTACTGAGTTCATAGTCTGCTGGAGTTGCTGAAACATAAATTGTCTGATTTAGGTGTCGCTCAAATTCTGTAAAAGTAAGGGGCCTATTGTCCAGTGCGCTTGGTAAGCGAAAGCCATGTTCAACTAATACTTCTTTTCTAGCCCGATCTCCATTGTACATTCCACGAACCTGAGGAAGTGTCATATGACTTTCATCAATAAGCATTAAATAATCATCTGGAAAATAATCCATTAGGGTTGCAGGTTGTTCGCCTGGTTCACGATTAGTAAGATATCGGGAGTAATTTTCGATACCTTTAACAAAGCCCGTCTCTTCCATCATTTCAATGTCAAAACGAGTTCTTTGCTCAAGACGTTGTGCTTCAAGAAGCAGATTATTCTTATTGAAATAAGTAAGCCGCTCCTTGAGTTCATTTTCTATGTGGACAAGTGCGTGCTTCATTTTTTCGTGTGGTGTTACGTAGTGACTACCCGGGAAAATAGTATGCGCTTCTAATTTTCTTTCTACTTCTCCTGTGAGCGGGTTAATTTGAGTAATTTTTTCAATCTCATCTCCAAAGAATTCAATTCTATATGCAACCTCTTCACCAGTTGGGAATACGTCAATGACATCTCCTCTTACACGAAATGTGCTTCGCCCTAGTGCTACATCGTTACGCTTATATTGAATATCTGTGAGCTGGCGCATAAATTTATCGCGGACTCTTTTTTCACCAACTTTCACCTTGATCGCCATAGCTCCATAGTCATCAACAGAACCAATACCATAAATACAACTTACGCTAGCGACGATAATAACGTCCTTCCGACTGAGGAGTGCGCTTGTTGCTGCGTGGCGTAATCTATCTATTTCTTCATTAATTTGGCTATCTTTTTCAATATAAGTATCACTTCTCGCTATGTATGCCTCGGGCTGATAATAGTCAAAATAGCTTACAAAATAATGTACTTCATTATCTGGAAAGAAATTCTTGAATTCGTTATATAGTTGCGCTGCAAGTGTCTTATTGTGCGCAAGAACTAAAGTTGGCTTCTGCAGCTGCTGAATGACATTTGCCATCGTAAAAGTTTTACCTGATCCTGTTACGCCAAGCAAAACCTGTTTCTTTTCTCCATTAGAAAAATTATCAACTAAGGCCTTAATGGCAGTAGGCTGATCTCCTGTAGGATTGTATTCTGTTACAAGCTTAAAAGTATCTTTCACTCAATTAGTATAACCGAGGAGTAAACGCTTAGAAATAGATTATCGGGGCCACAAATATATAACCCACCATTTATTGAAATAAAATACATAAAACTGTGCATAAAAATGACTACGATTTAGTATTAAGTGTTAAACTATTAGCATAAGTTTTATAGGGTGAGAATATAAAAATAGACGTGTATGTCAATTATTAATCTATCTACATTTACGATTACTCTTGTAACATTGCTGGTACTGGCAATTTTAGTTGCATCGCGAAATATCAAATCTCGCCAAACATCGAGCTTCATTTTTTTTGATCTTTCTATTTTTGCATATATTGCATGTGCCTTTGTATCTGAATTACCTAATACAAGCTTTGCTCTAGTTTTTACTCGAGCTGCAGCATCGGCAGCTATCTTTATTCCTCTTGCATTCCTTATGTTTAGCGCTAGTTATGCAAAAATAGCTATTACTAATGTGCAAAATACAATCGCTTGGATTGCTGCGTTAATCCTTGCAGTCATAGGTTTTACTCCCTACGTTGTTAAAACAATCGAAAGAACAGCTGAAGGAAGTGTAATATCTGGACCTGGACCACTCTTATGGCTTACACTTGTCTACTTCCTGATTATGTTCGCCATATCCTTTACCATTTTATTTAAATACCAGAAAACTGCAGAAAAACTTGTTAAACAGCAAATTAGAGTCATGATTACAGGAATCACTATTTCAGTAGTAATAAACCTCGTAACACAAATTGTCTTGCCCGAATTTCATATAAGTCAATATGGAGTTTTAGTTGGAACTCCGGCACTTCTTATACTCGTTGCAGCAGTTGCTTACGCAATTTTTTGGCATCGGATGTTCGATATTAAAGCTATCGCAGTCCGAACCTTTGGCTATTTAACAGCTCTTTTTATTGTCGTAAGCCTCTTTGGTGTTGCAGCTATCAAACTAAGTAATGTAATATTCCCCCATCTTACTCTTTCGTCTCTGCAACAAATTTATTTCATTACCGCTGCTGTCGTTTTAGCCTTCCTTTTCTTTCCGCTTCAGAAATTTACAGCACGTTTTACAGATAAATTATTTCAACAAGATAAGTACAATCCAGCCAATCTAATCGAGGAAGCGGCAAAAATTATATCTTCCGAAATTAATCTTATGAAATTATCGAGGGAAATTGTTGACTTAATAAATTCACGAATGAAAGTAAACAGAACTTCTATAATTGTTCTTGATCAAAAAGAAATCTACTACATTGGGGGCTATGATATTAAATATAACCTTAGAGATCTAAAAAAATACCTCGATTATCTTGGAGAAGATTTGCTAGTTGAGGATGAAATTGGCGCAGGCAATGTAAAGAAAATTTTGAGAAGCTTCCAATTTTCAATATTTTTACCACTTAAATTACAGAATGAAATAATTGGCTATCTGGCTATTGGCCCAAAAAGAAATGGTTCTTTCTTTGATAATGCTGATATCAAAGGGATTACAATGGTAGCTAATGAGCTGACTTTAGCTATCCAAAACTCAAAAGCTTTTTCTCTTATTCAAAATTTCAATGTAAGTTTGCAAAATAAAGTTAATGACGCAACCAAAGAATTAATAGCAGCCAATGAAAAACTTCGCGACGCTGATGTTGCGAAAGATGATTTCATATCAATGGCATCGCATCAGCTCACTACTCCATTAGCAGCTATCGATGGATACGTGACAATGGCAGCACAAGGTTATTACGGTGAAATGAATGATAAATTAAAATCTAAACTTAACGCTTCTGTTGAAAGAATAAACGTCATGAAATCTCTTATCAACGACCTATTGAATATAAGCAGAATGTCTGCAGGAAAATTCCACCTTGATATGAACCTTGCTGATTTGCAGGGATTAATTACTACTGAAGTTGACCAACACAAAGATAGTGCTATCGAAAAAAAGGTTTTAATGGATTACCACCTACCAAGTGCTTTTATACCTAAGTTTACTTTTGACAAAATCAAAATGCAGCAAGTTATTTCTAACTTTATTAATAATGCGATCGATTATTCACCAGAAGGAAAAATTAATATTTATTTAAAATACGAGAATAACATCGTTACATTTAAGGTTGTCGATAACGGAATCGGGGTTCCCAAAGATCAAAAAGAAAAACTGTTCACTAAGTTCTTCCGTGCAGATAACGCTAAGAAAATCAGGCCTGATGGTTCAGGAATAGGACTATACCTTTCAAAAAGAGTCATAGAAGATCACGGTGGAAAAATAATTTTTGAATCAGAACCTGGAGTTGGTTCAACATTTGGCTTTACATTACCTATTGCCAAGGAGCCGAACACCTAACCTTTATTAGAACTATTCTGGCCTTCTTCTCCGCTGAGAAACCATTTATTGGCAAGAGCCGCGGTATCAATACCCTTATTCAATTCATCTAATTTAGCTATTACTTTTTTAACAAGTTCTTCTGGGTTTTCGTCAAATATAATCATATTTCTATGCGGAACTTCGAGCTTCTCCATTAAGTCAGGTATCATATCCGCAGCTCCGCCACTACCTATAAGAAATCCGCAGGGCATATTAGATTCGAGTGCTGACGTGAACTCATGAAGGCTGCCAAAACGCCCCCCTACAGTTATAACTGCATCACTAGACTGAACAAGATAGACATCCCTTCCCACGTAATGCATGCCAGTGTAGTTGATATAGCTAAAAACACCTATGGGTAGCCTATATTTGAAAACATGTTCTTGCAGTGAGCCTGCTGGTGAGAACCCTATACTCATCCCACCTACCTTAAAGGCTGCACGAGCGGCGTAAAAGGGCAGGCCTAGCGTAGCTCCAGTTGTGACGACGTGTCCGGCATTCGCAACAGCAGCCCCGAGTCGCTCTGCTAGTGTTCGTGAGGATGTAACGGTCTCTCCACCAGAAGCCCCCGAAATACAAATAGAATAATTCATCTATGCTCTACCAATTAAACTTTTATGAATAGTCTCAGGAGCAATGAGATTATTGTCTAATTGCTTAAGTACCTGATCTTCGAGTACTTTATGACCCATGTATCTCTCAAATACCTCATTCCAAAGACTTTCCCTGAAGTGATACACTGCACGCTCTTTATATGGTGTCTGGGTGCTATAGGAAACGGCAATATCAAGTAGGTTAAGTGATACAGGTCGTCCCTGATGCATGACTCCGACATAATCAAGGTCTTTCCACCATGCGAGCTCAGGGTCGATATCGTAAAGAATATGTTCGGCTTTGCGCCAATGGAGATCCTCTGGCTGGACATGTGGTTCGAAAATCTCAGGATGATATTCGCTCTCGAGCTTACCGAAGTATCTTTGAATAACTCTCCAGTGAATTTTCTGACCCGCCATAATGGCGGCTTCACCTGGATCAGCTATAAGCGTATCGATAACTATCTGGGCAAAATCTGGCTTAACTTGTTGTAGTTTGAAGAAAGCACTATACAGTCTTATCTCATTTATATAATGAAAAAGAAGCGGCATGACAGTAATCGTAATGCCCGGCATTGAGTCTAGAGTGATTGGTAGCATTAGAATTACCCCGAGCTCTTTGAGATGCGTAATATTGTGTCGCTTTTTGTGTATAAAAGGCTTCGTGATTTCACCCCACCTGTCGGCTGGCATCTCAACTATCTCTATGTTTCTTTGCTCAAAATCTGAAGGGCTAATTGTTTTATACTGTGCATCAAAATTATTGAGCCACTCAGGCCCCTCGGCAAATCTAAGTGCACCATAAATTTCAAATATGCTTTCATTCTTAAGCATGCTGTCAATGCTTTTATAGCCCAATAGTTTCATGATGGTAGGTGGTGGTGTCTTTTTAAGAAATTCTTTAGCGACGCTCTTTTTGAGCACCCAACATTTTCGATTCAATTTTACTCTTTCAGCTGCTTTTTTCATAAGTGGCATAAGTTGGCTTGGGCTGTCTCCATCTTTACCGCCAATTGCATGCATGAGATGAATATCGTTTTTTCTCACATGCTCCATTAATGCGTAATAAAGCTCTTTCCCTGTAGTGTCGTTCGGGTCAAGACCAAGCTGTTTTGTCTTAAGTTGTACTTGACCGATAATTTCGGCGCTTAAACGAATATCTGCACCACTAGCACCGCTCACCTCCTCAAGTTGGCGGATGGCAAGGCTGAACATTGGCTCAGTTGCTTCCAATAAATCAGATAATAGTCGTGACATAAATTAAATATTCTCTTGTTTAAATAATAGCATTAGCATTAAAAATCCTTTATCGAAACTTCCATTTTATGCAGTTTTGCTGAATCATCGAGAATACCAGATTTGGCACCAATAGATCCCACGACACTTGTTGAGTTTGCGCTGGCAAATGTTATTGCTTTCTCTAAACTTTCATTTGCCGCAATCATAGCCGTGAATCCGGAACTAAAAGCGTCACCAGCTCCAGTTCTATCGATTACCGGAACGTCTTCATACATACCCGCAGCAATAATATGATGCATATCTGCAGCAACTGCTCCGTGCGGACCATCAGTTACGATTACATATGGAACATCGCTTTTAGCAGACCTGACAAGTTCTTCCATAGTTTTGCCTTCATATATTTCTTGCATTTCATCTTTATTCATAGAGAGTAGAGTCAGTTGTGGAATTAATTTTCTTAGATTTGCCTTGTCGGCCAATTCTTTTCCACCAGGATTCATGGCAATCTTTATGCCTTTCTTCTTGGCATATGCAAAGACCGTATCGAGAACCTCAAAATTACCATCAAGAGATGTAATGTAGAACCAGTCTGCCTCAAGCTCATGGAAATCTGATTCTTTAAGATCGTAGTGCGCACTCGCACCACGGTAAGACATGATAGTACGCTCACCATTTGGTGCGAGCAATATTGCAGAGTAGCCACTTCCCATTTCCTTTGAGTAACCAACTAAGGATGTATCAACCCCATTGGCGTGAAGATCATCTAAGATAGCTTTTCCAGCTATATCATGCCCTATCTTACCCATATACATAGCATGGAAGCCTTGTCGAGAAAATGTTACGCTTGCGTTAGTTGCACCCCCACCTGTAGAAAAAATAACCCCATCAAGCTGATTCTTGGAACCCATCACAAACTCTTCAACTATCTCATTATGTTCATGTTTTGGAGTAAAAATTTTTCCCTGCAAGAAAACATCTTGCAAGGCACCGCCAATAGAAAGAATCTTTATTTCATGTCGTACTTTTTGCCCACTCATATTTAACTGTAGTATACCACTTATGCTTAGCCTAAAGCACTGCTTTTCCTATGGAATTGTAGCTATGAAGCTTGTTTTCAACTACCTTTTGGACAGCTTCATATACAGTGGGCATTAGTTTAACGACTGCGTATTCATCCGGGTTATCCCTGAGTACCTTTTCCAGCGTCTCCCTAAAAGCTCGACGCATATCACTATTTATATTTATCTTGGTAACCCCGATTTTTACTGCCTCTTCAAAATAGTGCCCCGGAGTATCACTTCCACCGTGCAAACTAATATTACAATCCAGCGATTTTCTAATTTTTGCGAGTAACTGAAGATCGAGCATTTTAGGCACAGGATAATTGCCATGAAGATTTCCCACTGCTGCAGCAAATGTATCTATGCCGGTTTTCTCTGCAAATTGCTTGGCAACCTTTGGATTACTGAATGTTTTCTTTATTTCATCATAGTCAAAGGCTTCTTTGAAAACATTGCTGCCGCCGCCGAAATAATGAGGCTCACTTTCCACTAAGGCTCCAGTGAATTTTGCGTAAGCGACTATTTCCTTTGTGGCATCGATAATCTTTTTATCTGAAGCCGAATGGTCTGCCTGACTCACATCAATATGGATAAATTCAAAGCCCGCTTCGATACCCTGCTTTGCAGCTTCTACGCTAGGGCTGTGGTCGAGATTAATATACATTTCGATACCGTACTCAGCTTTATAGTTATCTACCATGTCACGGATGTTATCGAGTCCCATAGCCTTAACTTCACCATCACTCACTTCAACCATAACTGGGGCTTTGAGTTTTTGGGCTGCTCTTGAGACTGCAATGAGGGTTTCCTGATTATCTATATTAAAGGCGCCAATGGCGTAGTGACCTTTACGAGCTCGTTCCATCGCTGCTCGAGCATTTTCACAATTCTTTTTTATTTGTTGCATCGATAAAGCCATCTTTTGCTCCTTTATTGTTTTTTAAGTTCACTGAGTACAGCGTGTGCCTTGAGCACAATATGTTTTATGGATAAACCGAATTGTTCGAAAAGCTCCTCAGGAGTGCCGCTTTCGCCAAAATGATCATTCATACCCATACGAAAAACATGTGTTGGTTTGTGCTCTGCAAGTAACTCACTTACTGCACCGCCCAGTCCACCATTTATTTGAGCCTCTTCAATAGTTATAACAACTCCAGTTTTGCTTGCTGTTTTAATAATAGCGACTGCATCAAGAGGTTTAATGGTTGGTACATGCAAAACATCTACTTCAATCCCATCATTTGCAAGTTGTCGCGCTGCCATAAGTGCTTTATATGTCATGGTGCCGGTTGAAATAATAGATAGGGCACCGCCTTCCCTCATTAGATATGCTTTTCCTATTTCAAAGGGTGTTATCTCGGTTGTTAAAACTGGCGTTGCCTCTCTTGCTAGCCTTAAGTAAGCTGGGCGACTATCTTTTGCTAAAGCGAGAGTTGCTTTTTGAGCTTCAATTGAATCACCGGGTATAACCACAACCATGTTTGGCATAACCCGCATCAAAGCAATATCTTCAAGCATTTGATGTGTGGCGCCATCAGCTCCCGTGTATAAACCAGCGTGTGAGCCAACAATTTTTACTGGCCGATCATTTAGCGCAATAGTTGTGCGTATTTGTTCCCAGTTCCTACCTGGCGAGAAAGCAGCATAGCTAGAAACGAAAGGTATTTTACCCATAGCTGCCAAGCCTGACCCTACAGTTACTAAATTTTGTTCCGCAACTCCGACTTCAAAAAATCTATCGGGAAAGGCTTCTTTAAAAAGATGCATTTGTGTGCTCTCGGTGAGATCAGCACAGAGTGCTACTACTTCCTCACTGATTTCGCCTGCTTTTTTTAAGCCCTCTCCAAATCCCTTGCGAATGGGTACTTTTTCGACATCTTCTTTTGCATAATCATTAAGGAATAGATCACTCATGCTCACTCCTAATCTTTCCACCTAATGTGCGGAGCTCATTTAGTGCTTTCACTGCTTCATCGTGATTGGGCGCTTTGCCATGCCAGTGAAAGTCATATTCCATGAAATCCACACCTTTTCCAGGAATGGTATGGGCGATAATCATTACCGGTTTTTCGACAATTGCCTTTGCCATAGCAGCAGCATCTATAAACGCTTCAATATTATTACCGTCTATTTCAATAACATGCCACCCGAAAGCTTCCCATTTATCTTTTAGATTCTCAAGCGGAAGAACTGATTCCGTAGGTCCATCAATCTGAATGTTGTTTCTGTCTATAATGGCAATCAGATTATTTAATTTGTACTTAGGGGCGAGCATGGCAGCTTCCCATACATTCCCTTCATCAAGTTCTCCATCACCAAGTACTACATACACATAGCGATGCGGCATTTTACTAAGCCTAAGACCAAGAGCCATGCCAATACCTTGGCTAAGGCCGCTACCCAGCGGACCGCTCGTATTCTCAAGTCCAGGCAAACGAAGCCGTTCAGGATGGCCCTGCAATCTTGCCCCAAATTTACGAAGAGTAAGTAGCTCTTTTTTATCAAAAAAACCTGCCTCTGCCATGGTTGCATACTGTACTGGAATACAGTGTCCGTTACTGAGTAATATAATATCCCGCTCATTCCAATTTGGTTTCTTAGGGTCATAACGAAGAATATCAAAATATAATGCCGTAAAAATATCTGCTAGGCCAAGTGGACCTGCCGAATGACCACTCCCCGCATGCTCGAGCATCGTAATTATATCTTTTCGAATAGAATTTGCGAGTTGTTCTAGTTCAATAAGTGAATATTTTTTAGGCATTATTTATAGAAGTTATTAATACTTCCATTGTAGCATAAGCATCTTGAGGGTTTTCACTGTTTTGGATTGCTCCTCCGACGTTAATTACCTGGACGCCCGCTTCAGCAATTTTCTGACAATTTTCATTATTTGCTCCGCCATCCCAGCCAATTTCAATTCTTTTATCTATTTTTCGAATTTGCTCTACTTTATCGAGTACTCCGAGTCTTGCGCTTCCCCCGAATGAACCAAGATTGCCTGCAAAAAGCAGGACATGTTGAACGTGGGGGAAAATGTAGGCTACTTCACTGATAGTTGTTTCTGGCAGGATAGCAACACCAGTTTTAATTCCTTGTATCCTTAATTTTGATGCAAGATAGGGGATATCTGCCCCACTTTCAGCGTGAACAATCACCATTGATGGGTGTAATTCAACAAGTAATGAGAGGACATGCTCGGGCTCTTGGTACATAAGATGGATATCTGTCTCAATTCCTTCTGGAATCCAAACATGCTTTAATTCGACTGTTTTATTCTTGGTAAAAATACCGTCAGTTAGATCTATTTGAATTCGTTTTGCGAAACCCGCTACGCGCTCAATTTGATCTCTCAGGTCATGGCTGTTATCTGCAAGGACGGTGGGGCATATGATACTCATACCTAAAAGTATAACGCATTAAGACTCAGGAAAGCTCATCAAGTTCTTGCAGACGCCTTCTATAGCGAGGCGCATTAGCGAAAGGAGTATTTAACCAAGTATCTATTATCAAATGAAGCCTATCCTTATCTTTAGCAAAAACATCCGCAGGAATAACAAGTAGATTACTGTCTTCATCATTACGTATTCCTTTAGCAGCTTCCACGCTCCATCCAAGGCCGGCGCGAATACCTTTAAACCGATTTGCCGCCATTACCATTCCTTGGCCACTACCGCAAAATAAAATACCCCGGGCATCTTTGTCATTTGAGAAAATTATTTTTCGTACTGCTTTAGTAGCAAACAATGGGTAGTCGTCATTGGGGTTCAATTTCTTATCACCAACATCAATAACTTGATATCCTTTTGAATCTAGATATGTTTTTACATAGTTCTTAAGATCAAAACCTCGGTGATCAGATGCAATAAAAAGCTGCATTATCTTGTCTATATTAGGTGGGCCTCTTCGGGGCCGGGAAAGTTTTGCTGCAGTTTTGTATCGCCACCCTGAAGTATCTTTCCAGTATCAGCCACGAGTTCAATTAGTCGATTACTATAGCCCCATTCGTTATCATACCAAGCAACAACTTTGAGCATATTCTCACCAACAACTGCAGTAAGAGGCAAGTCAACAATTGCACTATGGCTATTACCAATAAAATCACTACTTACAAGTTCCTCATCAGTAACTGCTAAAATACCCTGATAATACGGTTCAGCTGCGGCTTTTCTAAAAGCATCTTTCACCTCATCAACAGTTACGTTTTTCTTGGTAATGATTACGAAATCACTAAGTGAAACAACTGGGGTTGGCACACGTACACTAAGCCCCCCGAAAACACCGGCTATAGCCGGTAAGGCAAGTCCTGCCGCGATCGAAGCACCTGTTGTAGTTGGAACGATATTTTCTGCTGCAGCACGAGCTTCTCGCAAATCTTTCGCTGGCGCATCTTGTAATTTCTGACTGGCTGTATAACTATGCACAGTTGTCATCATCGCTTTTTCAATACCAAAATTTTGATGAATAACATCCATTACAGGAGTAATACAATTAGTAGTACAACTTGCGTTACTAATGATTGGTTCAGCGTTAGCTAATGTGTCTTCGTTTACTCCAATAACAATCGTAGAAGCACCTTCGCCTTTAGCGGGTGCGCTAATAACGACACGCTTGGCTCCAGCTTGGTCAATATGAGCTCTCGCTTTAGCAGGGTCAACAAAAAAACCAGTTGATTCAATTACAACATCAACACCTATATCTCCCCAAGGGAGCAGTGCAGGATCGGTCTGCTTGTACACTTTTATCGACTTACCGTTGATTATAAGATTATCTTCATCAAAACCAACTTCATGGTGATAGGCACCATACGTAGTGTCATGCTTTAAGAGATGAGCAAGGGTCTTAGTGTCCGTTAAATCATTAAGGGCGACTATCTCAAGATCGTCTCTTTCAAAAGCAACCTTAAAAGCGTTTCGGCCTATTCTACCGAATCCGTTGATAGCTACTTTTGTTTTCAAATACAGCCCCCCAAGAAATTAACAAATATAGACATATTGTATATGCTTATCTTAATTTGCTCAATACTTAATTATTATATTATTTTGTGGCTATAAAAATCGCCAAAACAAGCATCGGCAAACCGCTGACAAGGCCAACTCTTCGCATTACATTCATATGATATCCTTTAGATCTTTTTGTTTTTATCGAACTTAATACACTTAACCATAAGCAATCATGGCCAGTCAAGCACAATTAGAAGATGTTATGAACACTTTTATTCTGGCAATGGGTATAGCTGTGAGTAGACAGTCGCATAGGGCGCATGCTTCATATAATCTAGAAATTCTTTATGGGTAACCCAGATATATGTATCATGCTCGTAACTCAATTTAACTACTGAGCCTACTACTGATGCTTTTGCGTAGAATCGATGAAGAATTTCATTTTCTCGATTTTCGATAACCTCTTCAACTATTTTAATAGTTTTAGGTGTTATACCGGCTTCTTCGAGTAACTCTCTCTTGCAGGCTTCAAGTGGGGTTTCATCATCTTCAACCCATCCTCCTGGAAGATCCCACTTGAGGGCTCGATGTGGAGCGGTCTTGCTTCTTCTGAGAAGAAGTACTTCATGGTTTTCATTTTCTAAGAATACTTTACCTACTCGGTAATGCTTTAGCGTAGTCTCTGCTGCTTCTGTGTTTGTGATATTATTTTCCAAAACGTTCAATACATTCTGCGATTATTTTCTTCGCATCGTTACTATCGCCCCATCCAAGCACCTTAGTGCTACCTGGCTTCTTTAAATCCTTGTAGTGCGTAAAGTGATGAACAATCTGCTGTTTCCATCTCTCGCCTAAATCATCAAGACCCTTGACGCTGTCACCTGTCTGTCGATCATCAGCTGGCACACAAACAACTTTATAGTCCATCTCACCATCATCTTCAAAATTTAGTATGCCAACAACTCGTGCTTTAAGCCATACCCCAGTTTGTATTGGCTCATCGGTCACGACAAGCGTATCGAGTTCGTCGCCATCCTCGTCTATTGTGCCAGGAATGAATCCATAATTGACTGGCTTTGCAAATATGGCGGGCTCAACCCTATCAAGCACGAAAGCAGCACGTTTCCTATCCCACTCAACTTTTAAAGTAGATCCCTTAGGAATCTCTATCACTGTGTTGACTTCTCCGTTCAAATAATCACCCGGTTCAAGTACTTTATTGAAATCTGCCATGGTTACTCCTTTTACCTTTGTATCTAGTATACAATAGATAGTATGAAACCATGGCTAGTTGCACATAGGGGAGCCTCATATTTTGAAAAAGAAAATACGATTGCTGCGATAAAAAGAGCCGCTAGCTTTAACGCTGGCTACATTGAAATCGATATTCGGGTAACGAAGGATAATGTCGCGGTACTGTATCATGATGCCTCTGTTGGTGGTAACAGAATTTCAAGAACAAACTTTATTGAATTAAAAAAATTGGACACTGACTTACTGACGCTGCGTGAGCTGGATCAGGCAATAACAACTGAGAGATTTTTTGTTGAACTAAAATCAAAAAAAAGCGCAGAATTCGTAGCCCCTTTTCTTAAAAAGCATACCGGAAGTTTTGCGTGCAGCTTTTTGCCTAATGCACTTTTGGCATTATCCAAGCATGGGGTAGACAAATCTAGAATGTATTTAGCGCAACATGGTTATCCGATAAAAATTATAGAAAATACTCAAAAACACGGCTTCGGTGGTATTTCGATGAGCAAATGGTTCCTAGCTCCCTGGAGTTATTATCGAATAAAGAAAAAAGGCCTTCGTCTTTTTATTTATACAGTTAATAACAAATCATGGGCGCGTTTGCTCCTCTACCTATCTAAAGACATAAAGATTTGCAGTGATAGGATAGACTTACTGAAGGACCTAGATTAATGAGAAAACGCAATAAAATTATTTTCATAGCAACTGTTGTGATACTCTTGGGGATCACTTTAGGTATTTATTCAATCCTAAAGAATACAGGAAGTGTTGATTATCAAAATAATGGAACGGTGCAAGAAATAACTTTCCAGGAGCTTAAAGCGCACAATTCTTCAAAAGATTGTTGGATTCTTGTAACTGCATCGGTGTACGATATAACTGCTTATCTACAGGATAACGCTCACTCCGACTACGCTTCTTATTGCGGTACTGACGCAACAAAAAATATACTGCCCAATGCACCCGGAGCGGAATCACAAAAAAAATTCAAAACTATCAGTCAATTTAATATAGGAATTATCGTCCCGTCTAACTAGTTATTGGGGCAAAAGCACACTGCCTACGATATGTATCACACCGTGTTTTGCCCGTATATTTGATTTAAGTATGAGCGTTTTATTACCTTTAGCGTCTAAAATTGAGAAGTTATTACTGTCGGTGATTTCAACAGATTCCTGCCCATTTAAGCTTATAAGATGGGCCTTATTTGACATAAGATTAGTCGTAATATTTCCTTGAGCTATCTGATATTTCAAAAACTGTTTTAAGATAAGGCCGTTTTGTGGCTGCTGTAAGTAAGTAAAAGATCCTGACGGTAAAAAGCTAAAGGCCTCATTAGTAGGCGCAAAAACGGTAAATGGACCTTTTTCCGATAATAATTTATCTAGATTTGTTTTTTTAAGTAAGCTAGTAAACAACGATAAATCACTATAGTTGGATAATAATTCTTCTACGGTTTGATCACTTATGGGATCTTTAGCTGAACTTTGGGTGGTAGTTACCGTGTTTATGTTAAGCGACTTGTGCTTAGTAAAATAAATAAAACCAAAGACGATTCCGCCAATAATTACGCAAATAAGGAAGAACAAAAAAAAATTCTTCTTCATTTTTATGCTGCTTGCTGAGAATGTCCTTCCAGATATTCTCTTATTCGTAGGGCTGCAGTTGCTCCTTCGCCACAAGCACTAGCAACCTGCATTGTTGCGCCACTTCTTACGTCTCCTGCTGCAAAAACGCCCTTAATCTTTGTTCTTAAATTCTCGTCAGTCTTAATAAAGCCGATTGAATCAAACTCAATTCCCGTAGAACGCAAAAATTCAGCTGTCGGTTTAAGACCAATGAAGACAAAGATTCCATCTGTCTCAAATTCAACTTTCTTTTTTGTTGTAGCATCAGTACCTATAACTTTATGAACTCTTGTTTCGTCGCCAATAATTTCATCAGTAGTTACTCCTAAGTGCACGGTAATCTTGTCGTTTTTTTCAAGCTCATGCAGTAGCACATCACTTGCCTTAAGTGTACTTCGAACTAATAGATCAATATGTGTTGCAAATTTAGTCAAAAATAGTGCTTCTTGAACTGCTGAGTTACCACCACCAGTTACAACTAATTTTTTTCCTCTATAAAATGCGCCGTCGCAAGTTGCACAGTAATGCACCCCGCGGGCGTAATAAGTGTCTTCGCCAGGAATACCTAATTTTTTGTAATCACTTCCTGTGGCAATTAATACAGCTTTAGCAAATCGTTCGCCACTTGTGGTAGTTACGGATATTAATTCATCAATTGGCTCAATGCCTAGGACCTCATCAAGTTCTATTACAGCGCCAAACCTTTCGGCCTGCTTCTGGAATCGATCAGCCATATCAAGTCCGGATATACCATCGACGAAGCCGGGATAATTATCTACCCAATCAGTGGTCGCAATCAAACCCCCGATTGCCCCTTTTTCTATAAGAACAGTATCGATGTCCTCACGAGTAGTATAGATTGCTGCAGTTAGAGCAGTAGGACCTGCTCCGATAATAATTAAATCATTTTTTTTCACCTACCGCCTCAGTTCTTTCCCTATGCTACTGCTGGAGCAAGCTTAGCAAGATTATACCCAACAATTACTTCTTTAGAATCATCACTTTTCGTAACAACAGTTACCGGAACAGCAAGCTGACCTGTTAAATCTACAGGTTCCTGAGCACGCTCTGGATTAACGTCAAGATTCACTTCATTATATGAAATGTTCTTGGATCCAAGCCACTTCTTCACCATCACACAATAAACACAGGTATTCGTCGTATAAATTGTAATATCTTTTACCATAGTTTTTTCCCTTTGTATAACTTTACTTTGTATAGTCTAATAGTACCATTAGCGGATTGATTACGCTATATATGGTTATTTTCCAACTTTAATTAGCACTACATCAAAAACTAAGGGTGCGTTAGCGGGAATATCTGGGCTTGGGCTATTCGCACCATACGCTTGATCTGCAGGAATAAATAATCGCCTTGTGCCGCCAACTTTCATTCCTGGAATTCCATCTGACCAGCCTTGAATAACCTGATTTAGGCTGAGCTGAGCTGGAGCTCCGCTGTCATATGAACTTTGAAATATTTTTCCGGTAGCAGCAACTGCTCCAGTATATTGCACAGTAACAGTGTCTCCTTTTTGCGCTGCTGTTCCAGTTCCAACAACAGTGTCCTCAATTTTAAGCGCAGTAATGTTTGCGTCCGGTGTAAAATTTTGTAATTGTGTTCCCTGCAATTTAGGCCCCTTTGCTTGATTAGTTTGTTTAGTTATAGCCTCCTTAACGGCCGCTTCCTGTGCAGTGTTGCTACTGTTTGACATTATGTAATATGCAACGATTCCAAATGACGAAGCTAGAAAAAGAATAGCTAACGTAAAAGTTATAATCCTCTGGTAGAGAGGTGTTGTTGATGCCATGTTTTCTCCCTTTATACCTTCTGATTATAGCAGTGATTACAAAAGCCTGGCTTAATAATATGTCGCATTATCAACTACGATTTTTTTGAAAACTTTTTTTTGAAAAATTTTGCTGTTCGAATTCTCAAGAATTCAACCCCCAAGTAATAATAAGGGAAAGCGACAAGTACCAAGATAGTACTCGAAAGTAGCCCTCCCATAAGTGTAACGGCGAGACTTTGCCAAAAGGGATTAGTGAGCGCTAAAGGAGTTAATGAAATAATTGCAATTATACTGGTTGCAACGAGTGGTCTAAAGCGTTGTTCAAGTGCCAGTGCCATTGATTCGACTGGCTGGAATCCTTGTCTCCGAGCTTGGTTTGCATAGTCTGTGAGCAAAATAGTATTTTTAATACTCAATCCCAGTAGCGCGAAGAAACCAAGAAGACCGAAGAAACTAAAGGCATTATTTGAAAGGTATAAACCAAGGGATATTCCAAAAAGACTAAATGGAATCGCTATGAAGATCAATAACGGTTGAACCAATGACCTGAACTGTAGGATTAAGAGTAAATAAATAACTAGGAGAACTACCGGGAAAGCATAAAGTAGCACCTTGAATGAGTTTTGATTCTGCCCTTCGAAGCCAAGATAATAATTTATCTGGGAACGTTTTAGCCCATATTTAGCCAAATCCGCATTGGAATAATGTGTAGTTACCGCTGCTTGAGCCAAATTATCTAGGGTAGTGGTATCAGAATCCTTAAATAACCCTGTTACTGCTATATATCCCTTTCCATCTGCCCGATAGTAAATACTAGGGTCACTAATCGTTACCGATTTAAAGCGAGAGCTGACTCCGCTCGGACGCTTCAAGTTAACTGTTGAAAGATAGCTTTTCAAATTATTTGCAAACGCAAACCCCTGAGCTCTATCGTCAGTTAGAATCCGAACAGAGAAGTTGCCCGCTGGGCCTGCTACGTCTTCAAGCTCAACGTCGGCTGCAACCTCCCTTAATTTTTTATCAAGTTGCTGTTGAAGCTGCGCCTTTAGGACAGGTGCCGTTATAGAACGTTTATTGTATGGAATAAGATTAATTCGGAGAGTTGCACCTGTCGCTGACCCAGTGTT
>CAIRQE010000015.1 GCA_903880655.1 uncultured bacterium | reverse complement strand
TGGATTCGTATTTTTCCACATACGCCTGTTACTCGTAAACCACAAGACGTTAAAATGGGTAGCGGTAAAGGTAGTCCAGAGTTCTTTGTAGCTAAGGTAAAACCTGGAACAATTCTTTTTGAAATGGCTGACGTTACTGAAGTGCAAGCGCGAGAAGCAATGCGACTCGCAGCACATAAGTTGCCTGTTCGAACTCGATTTATTACAGATAAGGAGAGCATCTAATGGCTACCAAGAAACCAGTAACTAAGAAGACCGAAGTTAAGAAAGTATCTTTCAAAGACATGACTATCAAGGAACTACAAGCAGCGGCTATAACTCTTCAAAACGAAGCAGTTGAGCTTAAACGTGGAACTAAGGTTGGTGATGTTCAGAATGTACATGCTTACAGCGTGAAACGTAAAGACGTTGCTCGTGTGTTAACTGCCTTAAACGCCAAGAAGGCATTAGGAGAGGAAAAGTAGTATGGCACGAATATTAAGTGGAGTAGTAACTTCAGCTAAACCAGATAAGACGATTGTTGTTTCTGTGCAAACAAGGAAAACACATCCTATCTATAAGAAGCAATACTCAGTAAGTAAGAAGTTTATGGCTCATGATGAAAAGAATGAAGCTCGTGAAGGCGACAAAGTTCAGATTACTGAAAGCCGTCCTTTGAGTGCACGTAAACGTTGGACGCTTACTAAGATTGTTGATACAGCGCAAGTTAAACATGTAGAAGCCAAGGAAGATGGAGAGGATAAGTAATGATCCAACAAGAATCCCGGCTTCTAGTGTGTGATAACAGCGGTGCTAAAGAAATTCTTTGTATCCGTGTTCTTGGTGGCACACGAAGACGATATGCACACGTTGGTGATGTTATCGTTGCAACCGTGAAGCAAGCTAATCCAGCCGGAACAGTAAAGAAGAAACAGGTGGTAAAAGCTGTTGTCGTTCGAACACGTAATGTTATTCGACGTAAAGATGGCTCAACTATTCGTTTCGATGATAACGCAGCAGTAATTATCGGAGACGATAAGCTTCCTAAGGCTACACGTATTTTTGGGCCAGTTCCAAGAGAACTACGTGAACTTGGGTATGCAAAGATTATTAGCCTTGCACCGGAGGTACTCTAATATGAATACAACTAAGATATTTAAAATACGACTTAAAAAAGGCGATACCGTGGTAGTTCGTTCTGGTAAGTACAAGGGTAAGAGTGGTGTTATCACTGCTGTTCACCCACAAGAAAACAAAGTTACTGTTGAAGGTATAAATATTGTTAAGAAGCACATGAAACCAACGCAAGCGCATCCGCAAGGTGGCATTGTTGAACTCACGAAACCAATCTGGGTATCAAAAGTTGGACTAATGGACGCTACTTCTAAAAAACCTGTGAGAGTTGCTTACAAGCTTGATAAAGAAGGCAACAAAGTACGTGTAAACGCTAAGACGAAGAAGGAGATCAAATAATGGCTACATCAAAAACTATCGCCGTATCTACTACTCGTTTTAAAGATGCGTACAATGCAACCTACAAGCAAGAACTACTTAAAGAACTAGCACTTAAGAATCCTAATCAAGTTCCCAAACTTGAAAAGATTGTTTTAAATGTTGGGCTTGGTAAAGCAAAGGATGACAAGAAGGTAATGGAAGTTGCTACAAACACACTTCGTAAAATTACTGGACAACAACCGAACCAAACAACAGCTCGTTTGAGCATCGCTACCTTCAAATTACGAGAAGGTAACAAAATCGGCCTGAAGGTAACACTTCGAGGCGATAAAATGTATGAATTCATGGATCGCCTGATTACTATCGTCCTTCCACGAGTTCGTGACTTCCATGGAGTTTCTAAATCTGCTTTTGATAAGCAAGGAAACTACAGTCTTGGTCTTAAGGATCAATCTGTATTCCCTGAACTATCGTTTGAAGAAACAACTACTCTTCATGGGATGCAAATCAATTTCGTTATTAACAATGCTAAAGATGCAAGCCAAGCACGAGCTTTACTTGAAAAGTTCGGAATGCCGTTTGAGAAAGAAAGGAAGGCTTAAAGTATGGCTAAGAAATCTATTGTAGTTCGTGATCAAAAACGACGTCGAATGCATGATAAATATGCTGTTAAGCGTGCTGAACTAAAAGCACTTGGTGATGCTGATGGTCTTGCTTTACTACCTCGTAACAGTAGCCCAACAAGATTAAAGAATCGTTGCAGCGAGACAGGTCGTCCTCGTGCGTACATGCGCCGATTTGGTTTAAGCCGAATCAGTTTCCGTGAACATGCAAACAAAGGTGAAATTCCTGGCATAACTAAGTCGAGCTGGTAGAAGGAGTAAGAAATATGTTATCAACAGATCCAATCGCAGATATGCTTACTCGTGTTCGAAATGCTGTGGCAGTTCAAAAGACTGAAGTAAGTATGCCCTATAGTAAAGTTAAGCAAACAGTTGCTGAAGTGCTCGCACGAAATCACTTTGTTAACAAAGTTGAAGTAGCTGGTGAAGGAAACTTCAAGATGCTTAAAATCGTTATCAACGAAGCAGAAACAAATGCTCCAATTACTGAAATCGTACGATTAAGTAAACCTGGACGTCGTCTTTATTCAAACGCTAAGGAGATTCCTGTCGTTAAGAATGGACGAGGTATTGTCGTTATTTCAACGAGCAAAGGCATTATGACTGGCAAAGAAGCTAAGGCTGCAGGCCTTGGTGGTGAATTAATTTGTAAGGTTTATTAAAAAAGTAAGGAATATATTATGAGTCGAGTTGGAAAACTACCTATCGAAATACCGAATGGTGTGACAATCACTGTCGACGCAGATTTTGTGACCGTTACTGGTCCAAAAGGAACACTACAGCAATTTACTGTTCCTGGAGTAAACATCAGCGTTGAAGGAAATCAGTGTATCGTTACCCGCGAAAGTGATGCTCGTGAGCATCGTTCTAAGCACGGTCTTATTCGAGCACTTGTCAACAACATGGTTGTTGGTGTCACTTCAGGTTTCGAAAAGAAGCTGGAAATTAATGGTGTGGGTTACCGAGCTAATATGGAAGGTGCCAAGCTAAAGCTACAATTGGGCTATAGCCATGACATTTTCTATCCAATGCCGGAAAATATTAAATTAGTAGTAGAACAGAACGTAATCACAGTGAGTGGTATTTCAAAGCAACAGGTTGGACAAGTTGCTGCAGAAATACGATCATTCAGAAAACCCGAGCCTTATAAAGGTAAGGGTATTAAGTATGATGACGAAAGAATTATCCGTAAGAGTGGTAAATCTGGAAAG
Organism: uncultured bacterium; assembly: GCA_903880655.1. Lineage (GTDB taxonomy): Bacteria > Patescibacteriota > Saccharimonadia > Saccharimonadales > CAIOMD01 > CAIOMD01. The sequence goes on along the minus strand of CAIRQE010000015.1, from coordinate 313 downwards.
GATAAGTAGGAGTAAATTATGAATCGACATCTTAAAAAAGTACAGAATTTAAAGCTCCGAAAAAACCGAGTTCGGAGCACTATTAGCGGAACTGAAAGTCGTCCACGGCTTACAGTTACTATTTCTAACTTGCACATCAGTGCGCAACTTATTAATGACGAAAAAGGTATCACCCTTGCGACAGCTACTACTGTTGGTAAAAAACTTGACGGTACTATGACTGAAAAGGCTGCAGTAATTGGTAAAGAAATAGCTAACGGTGGTAAGAAAGCTAAAATTACCAAGGTTGTATTTGACCGAAACGGTCGTATTT
>CAIRQE010000014.1 GCA_903880655.1 uncultured bacterium | reverse complement strand
TATTTAAGGTACAATAATGCTAATGGTAATATGATTAACTACTTTTAATATGTCTAAATGATGGGGAAGTAATGAAAAACAATTCGTGGGCAAAAAAAATAAAAAATGTTGGCTTTCAAACTAGGGTAATCGGCGCTTCACTGGCGATTTCACTTATTCCATTAGTTCTTCTTTTTGCATACCTAATATCTCAATTCAATAACACACTTCTTAGTAACTCCAAAAGTAGCCTTAACTCAAACACACAGATTGCAGTTGCAGAAACAAAAATATATATGCAAGGTGTCCTCAACCTCACAGCAGCAACGGCAGACAATGCTTTACTTACAACTAATAGTCCTTTAATTAATGCAAGCCTTAAAAGTACGGTGAATAGTTCAAATATTTTTAATGCAATAAACATATACAACAAGATAGGCCAACCAATCGGTAATAGCGATCCCGAGAGTGATGGGGGCCACACATACCAAAGCTACTATGGTCAAACCGATGCAAATGAGAATGTTTTTAAGCAAGTCCTTACGGCATCCAATGGTTCAGTATATCTCACAAATGCTTACCCTGGTGATACGGGACCGTCTTTCCTCGCTGAAGCTCCAGTGACGGATGTGAATGGAAATGTGGTTGCTGTTCTAATCGGAGAAGTTCAAACTTCAAGTTTCAATGATATTATCGCAGGTATCGATAGCCAGCTAGTTGGCGGTAAGCATGCTCGTATTGTAGACGCGACGGGCCAAGTGCTAATTTCAAAATTACCGAGCGAAAAAGCATTTACACCATACTCAGAAACCAAAAGTTCCTCTGTTTTGGCATCGGCAATCACTAATCCAAATACTTCAGGAATCACTCAATACAAAGATAGCACAGGAGCTCAGGTGATATCGGGGTACGCAAATCTCGGCAAGTACGGTGCGAACAATGCGCTTAATTGGACACTTGTAGCCACTGAACCAACTTCAGCGGTACTCGAACCGGCTACAAAGCTAACAACAACAGCGCTCAGTATCTTAGCTGGAGTAATTATTGTAATTGCGGTAATTGCATATTTCTTAAGTCGTTCTATTTCAGGTATGATCCTCAATCCAATTCGTGGCGCAATTAATAAAATAACAGAAATTAGTCACTCATTGGCGGCAACCGCTCAGCAAGCATCAAGTGCGTCAATTCAAAATGCCTCAGTTTCTAAGCAAATTGCAAGTGGCGCCTTAGAACAATCAAGCCAAGCGCAACAAGCGGCTAAATCAGTTAGCGAATTATCAGGCACCATTGATCAGATTTCTGCTGCAGCACAAGAAGCGGCATCAACCGCAATAACGACTTCTAAAATTTCTCAAAATGCAGGAATATCTTCTGAAAAAATTGGTACAGCGGTTGACGCAATTACAAATGTTTCCGAACAAACAAACCTGCTTGCACTTAATGCAGCAATTGAAGCAGCTCGAGCTGGTGACGCCGGTAGAGGATTTGCAGTAGTAGCAGATGAAGTCAGAAAACTTGCGGAAGGATCAGCCAGGAGTGCCGATAATATTCGCCAGATAGTTGAGGAAATAAGTACGTCAAGTGTTAACGCTGCACAAGCTGCTCAAGAAACATCAATGAAAATTCAGCAATTATCTCAAGGAACAATGAAACAGGTTGGAACTATGACTAAAATTAATGCCAACGTAAAAGCTATTTCTGGTGTCGCAAACCAAAGCGCCGCTGGAGTACAACAATTGGCTGCCTCGATAGAACAGCAGGCTGCCTCAAACCAACAAGTAGCCGCAGCAGCCAATGAATTAGCCTCATTATCTGCGAGCCTTCAAAAGCTTGCAGGTGAGCGCGTAGAAGAAATACTTAATAACAAAAGGGGCTCAGATACTGGACCCCGGGTTGAAGAATCTATCGAAAGTTTCAATGAACGCCATGCCAATATACCAGAAACTCAAATAGAGGAACCGAAAAAAGAAGAAGAATCTATTCTTGATCTTCCTTCACTTCCTGAGTTAGAAAACAGATCAGAAACTCCTTTAGATACTAAGGCGCCAGGATCACAATAATACTATGCAAGACGATGACAAACTTCAGGTAAAAATGACGCAGGTAGTAGTCTTCAAGGTTGGAGATGAAACCTTTGCCGCTAATATTCATTCAATCCGAGAAGTTGTTAAAGTTGATACCATAACCCCGGTTCCGAATAGTAGTAGCTATATTTCAGGAATCATTAACATTCGTGGAAAAATTGTCCCCATTATTGATCTTGAAACTATCCTCAACATTGGTAACAAAGAAGATCCAAGGCCATATATCATTCTTATTGATGCGCCCGGAAATGATGAGGAGATAGTAGGCATGCTTGTGACTTCAATTCAGGAAATCACTTCTTATGCAGAGAGTGAATTTAAGGTAGCCCCTAAGCTCATAAAATCAAAAGTTGATGCTGAGTATATTTCGGGAGTAATACTTCCTGAGGGTGACAAAAATAAGGATAATGTCCTGCTTTTTCTGAACCTCGAGGCCATCATCACCAAGTCAGTACAAAGAGAAATTGAGCACGTAACATCTGAACAGACAAATGATACTATAGTTAAAGAGGAGCAAGTAAAATGAAAATATTAATTGTAGACGACAGCGCCTTCATGCGGACAATTCTCAAAAATATCATCTTAAAAAGTAAATATAGTGATGCAGAACTCGATGAGGCGGTAGACGGTAATGATGCACTTAAGAAATTCGATCAAATGCAACCCGATGTCATGCTCCTTGATATTATTATGCCCGGAAAAGATGGTATAGAAGTCTTGAAAGAAATCGGTTCATCGGCAAAAGCTATAGCAATTATTTCTTCCGTCGATCAAAAAGAAATAATCGAAGAAGCCAAGTCATTAGGTGCACGTGGGTATCTCGTGAAGCCCTACGATGCAACTGAAGTGATAGCAATGATAGACACATTGGCGTAGGAGCCGCCCTAACGTAATGGCATCCTCCAGTAGCATAACAAGACAATCCACTGACCTTCGTCCTAAGAAGGCTATTGTCATTGGCTCATCAACTGGAGGGCCAAAAGCTCTTACGACTATTTTCGATGAATTAAATGATACGTCAGTTCCGACAATCTTCATCGCACAACACATGCTTGCAAATTTTTTACCCGACTTCGTAAAACTGCTCAAATCCAAGTTTGATATTAATATCCAACTTGGCTCAGACGGACTAATCGTCGAGGAGGGTGTTATTTATGTAGCGCCCGGGGATGGAAATATGGAGATAGTAAAAGACGATAACGACGTGCTGCGCGTTCACCTCCTTACGTCAGACGATTCTCTTACTCCTTCAATTGACGTACTCATGAAATCTGTTGCAAAAATATTTGGTGAAAAAACTCTCGGGATTATTTTAACAGGTATGGGGGAGGACGGCTTAGAGGGAATGCGAACACTGAAGCAATTTGGGGGTCACACCATTGTGCAAGACCAAATTACTGCAGAAATTTCAAGTATGCCGCACGCAATAATTGCTAGCCATTTAGCCGATCAATCACTTTCGCTTAAGGAAATTCCGGACGCGATTAAACTCTGGAGCATGGCAAATGAATAGCGATGAAGTAGCCCAATATAAGGACTTATTTGTTACGACTGCAAAAACGTATCTCGAGACACTCAATACGGAGCTACTTAAACTTGAGAAGGAACCCACTAGCAATGAAGCAATAAACGAAATATTTCGCGCAGCTCATTCACTAAAAGGTCAAAGTGCTGCAATGGGCTTTAAGGAAACTGGCTATCTATGCCATGTAGTCGAAGATGTTTTTTATGAAATTAAAGAAAATGGTAAAAAAGTAGACCCTGCGCTTGCGGATCTTTTATTCGCATCGCTCGATGCACTCACTACTTCCGTTCAGAAAATTGAAGCCGAAGGAGTTGAACAGGGTAACGAAACACTCATTGAAGAGCTGAAAAAGGCAGCCGGCGTTGCAACTATTGGAGCAGGCAAAACTGAGCATTTGCAAAAGAGTGAGCAGCAGGAGACTGCCCCTTTAGCAGAAGCTGCAACACCCGCTCCCAAAGTTGAAATTAAAGAAAATACCACTGCTGCACCCCCAAAGCCTGAATACAAAGAAACTGAACCCATAAAACTGTCTATAAAAACAATCCCCGTTAAAGTTGAGCAACTAGATAACATAGTTGGATCACTTGAAGAGTTAATGGTTGATCGGCTTACTATGCAGAAATTACTCAAAGATCTAGACGATCCATTATTGTCTCAAGCTCAAGACAAATTAGATAAAATAATTGAGGTGATACGGTTTCAAATAATGAAAATTCGTACCGTACCGCTCAGTATGGTTTTTGATCATTTTCCTCGCACAGTGCGTGATATTGGCCGAATGCTCAACAAAGAGATTGAGTTCAAGATTGAAGGTGGCGATCTGGAACTCGACAGAACAATCGTAGAACGTCTTGACGAACCTTTGACACACCTTGTGCGTAATGCAGCTGACCATGGAATCGGGTCAAAGGGTACAATAACAATTTCTGCTCGAGCTGATCGTGATTTTGCTGTCGTTGAAGTTAGAGATAATGGAGATGGTATAAATTGGGAAGCTGTCGCAAAAAAATCTGGAGTTGCTAGTAACGACCAAATCGGGTTACGAAAGGCTCTCTTTTCCGGTATCTCGACCGCTAATGAAGTAAGCCTTATTTCTGGACGTGGCGTTGGTCTTGAGGTCGTCAAAAGAACGATCGAAGAATTTGGTGGTTCGATAGATATAGAGACTGCAAAGGGCCAGGGAACAACTTTTATACTTAAGCTTCCGCTAATGGTATCGGTCGTTAGAACATTAATCGTTCATATTGGATCGCAAGACTACGCACTCGTTGCGGCGGGAGTTGAAATTTCTCTGAGAATATCTGATATTGAAATAATAAATAGCGCAGGTCAAGAAGCCTTCCGCTACAAAGACCAAGAAATTCCAGTTGTTCGCTTTAATTACGCAGAGAACCACGGTGATTCAAGTAAAAATGCTTATCTAGTCATACTAAATATTGATGGTGAAAAGATTGCGCTTGCCGTAGATCAAATCGTTTCAGCAATTGAGACGGTCATTAAGCCACTTCCGAAATTAATTAAAGATGTTGATTATTTTTCAGGAGTAACAATAATCGGTGATGGTCGCAGTATTTTACTTATTAATCCAAGGAGCTTTATAAAATAATGGAAACTCTTGACTCATTTTCAAAAGATTTACTAAGAGAAACCGCCAATATTATGGCCCAAAAAACGGCACGCCCGATTGAGAATATTCTCAGACAAAAAACAATTGTT
>CAIRQE010000013.1 GCA_903880655.1 uncultured bacterium | reverse complement strand
CTATTGCCTCTTTAATAGTCTTTTCGGATTTAACAAATGGCGCATTTGCGGCAATGATTTTACGCATCTCCTTCTCTAGAGCAGCAAAGTTAGCGGTAGAGATAACATTGTCACCACCGAGATCAACATCATAATAAAAACCATCCGATATCACTGGTCCAACACCAAATTTAGCCTCAGGCCATTTACGTTGAATTGCGTCAGCCATAATATGGGCCAAGCTATGCCTGATCGAATAAAGTTCTTCATTCATAACAGTTATTTATACCTCTTCATATCTGTAAGTATTGTACTAGAATTTACAGATTGCGTCATTATATTAGTTTCAAAAAAATAAGCCCCAGCTGATTTATCTTCTCTCGCAGAAGTTTTAACCTTCTAAGACAAATCGCTGGGGACAAAACACCTGATAAAATACCACCTACAAGCTAGTATATACAAGCTAGCCATATATTACTAGTATAATCTTATCCACACCTGTGGACAGTTGAATATTTAACTGTAACTGGTATAGTATCTTCTATTGGGCCCTTAGCTCAGTTGGCTAGAGCGCTTCCTTGACGTGGAAGAGGTCAGAGGTTCGAGTCCTCTAGGGCCCACCAATATTCGCATATATACCATAAGCTCAATCTGTTAAGCATACGTTCTGGTATTGACAAAAAGACCCCATTTTGCTATAGTAGATAGGTTAAACGAGGCGTTTTGTTTGAGTAACACTTCACCGTTAGAAAGCTTCAAGCTATTCTACGAAGAGCTGCACTCATCAAAGATTTTTGAGAATCGTATCCGACGCATGCGTCGGGCAGCGATCAGCTCAAACTAAGATAAGTTAGCACTAGATTATAAGGACGTTTCCCACAGGGAACGTCCTTTTTTCCACTTTGATTTTCTATAGCTATATGACAATATATAGACATGAAATGTATTTATTGTAACGGAAAAACAAAAGTCACCAATACCCGACCTCGAGGCAAAGAACACTCAACTTGGCGTCGTAGAGAATGTCTCAATTGCCATGCAATAGTAACCAGCGAAGAAGCGGTTAAATTAGAGGAGTGCCTCCTTGTCAAAAAGAAAAATGGTGACCAGGAACCCTTCCTTAGAGATAAGCTTTTTATAAGTATATTCCAATCAATTGATCACCTGCCGAAGCAAATCGAAACAGCCCATTACCTTTGCGAAACTATTTTACGACATTGTCTAAAAACTAAACCCATGACTGCACTGCTCAGCTCGGAGAATATTTCAATCACTGCAATACGGGTTTTAAAAAACTTTGATGCAGCGAGTGCTATTAAATATAACTCGTATCGAACAAATCTTAAATTACCAAACGATGTGCGGCGCGCACTAAAATTCCAATAGAACTATTTTTTTACTACTTTTTCCGTAACATCAAACTTACCCAAATAGCGGCCGAATAATAATCTTGTCTGTGAGTATAGGGCTGCAAAGCCACTGTATACAATTGTAGTTACGGGGAGATAGACCCACTGAAGGATCATGTACACTTGGTGTCGTGTCTTGTAGCGAGGTGGTTTTGGTGGAAGTAGTCGAATACTTAAATAAATGCCTATGAACATGCCGACCATGGCTACCGTTTGAATGCGACTCGCAATAATTGGCAATTGATGCGCAACGAGACTAGTACTTGAGTGCGGTGATAGATACAGTGGCACAAAGGCGCCAAGTAGTAGGAGCAGAGATGCGGTTGCCCACGAAACATGCCCTTCAATCAATCGTGCAGTTTTCATGAATAAATCAGCTTTATTTATTCTGTTCTTTCTTCTCCAGCCCATCTGCAATACGTATGCTATATCACTAGCACCCCATGCCCATCTTCGCACCTGAACAAACTGTGCCTTAAGTGTTTTGGTGTAGGTAGCGGCCAATACAGCATCTTGGTAGATTGGTATAAGTATCGGGTGTACGTCATGATTACCGTCATAAGTGAAATACGTTCTCCAGTATTGATGGCCATCCTCAACAATTGTACGTGCACTCCAAAAGTCTGTATCAATAAGTGTTTGCATACTCTGAGAGTGCGAAGCAAAATTTCTGAGCATATGCGGCCTAAGTGCAAGTACGATATTCCAAAAAGAATTGCCGGTTGCAATAACGCGCATAGGTGCCGGAACATCCCATATGTTATTCGTAAACATTGAAATCGGTTGAAAAGATGTGTGTATATAATCAGGGCACGCAATGTATGCATAGGTTACTGCTGAAAAATACTCTGGATGTGGTCGGTTGTCTGCATCCAGCGTAGTCACAATAACATGTTCGTAATTAATACTTTTTTCGTCAAGAAGCTCTTTTAGGTGACGACCGGCAAAAGTAATATTCCCTCCTTTACCAATAACTTCATTAGGAAGATCTTCTGGATGCTCTACTGCCCCTAAATGATAAAATTCATTCTTATATTCTTCAACTAAATCCTGTATGTTTCGCTTAACTTCTTCCCCACCCCTCTTCTCGAAAGCAAAAAGTATAACTAACTTCTTATGGTTATACGAGGATTGCAGGATACTTTTGATAGTAGGCTCAAGAATATCTTTACTTTCGTTATAAACAGCAATTATAACCGCATTATATACATCCTTTTGGTAAAGGCGTGATTCTCGTATCTCAATACTTTGAATATTTTTTAAGTGCCATGCAGGTGAAACACCCTGTTCGTACTGAAGATACGTCTTTTTTGGATTATCAAGCTCATTAAGCAATTTATTCCATTCATATGCCATATTTTCATTAATTTTTCTATAGCCCTGGATCATTCGAATATTGAGCGCAACAGCCTTGAGTACCCAAAGAAGTAAGTATGAAAGGATGAAATAAGCGGCTAGGGTTGTATTGATGAAGCTAAGCAGTATGGGAAGCGCCAAAACAGACCAACTTAAGATACCTGGAACTCTTTCGAACCATCTATATACCTTATCGCGATCTCTTACTAATGGAATTTCAATTAATTTCATATATATTTACTGAAGATTTAAAATAGCTTGGGATACGATTAAATTAAAGAGGAGCGCAACGATTGCAAGTGTCAAAACTACGAGGCTCAATAATCTTTTTTGGGTATAAAGACGAGCACTCATAAAAATTGAAACAAAGGTGACGAGTATTGTTACGGCCGCAAAACTGTACAGATCAATAGGCGTTCCTTTGGGAAATCCACCAAGTCCAAGAGTAGATTCATAACGAACTGTCGCAGCAGTTCTTGAAGTATCGATAAGAAGCACCGTTGCAATCAAATTAATTGCTGCGCCCAATAGAACAACTAAGTTAAGAAACAATACTGGTCTATCTTGAAAATATTTTTTTGTAAACATCCGTATTCCTGTTATCAAACCCTAACGATCACTCATCATTCACCTAATATCTTATCAAAAAATGCTAAAAAATACTTGCATTTATGCTTAAGCTTTGGTGCGGGTACTGGGAATCGAACCCAGCACTCAGCCTTGGGAAGGCTACATATTGGCCACTATACGATACCCGCATGGAGCCGATAAGCGGGGTCGAACCGCTGACCTACGCTTTACGAAAGCGCCGCTCTACCAACTGAGCTATATCGGCAAAAAAATGTGTATCTCTATAATAACAGATTGAAAATGATATAAATTAAAAAATGACTCACGCGGTGAGTCATTTAAAAGCATATAAAGCTGGCGGGCCCGACCGGATTCGAACCGGCGATCTCCTCCGTGACAGGGAGGCATGTTAGGCCTCTACACCACGAGCCCATGCAAATATAAGCAATGATTATCGTAACAGAGATGGGCGCGTTTTGCAATGCGCCCGATTGTCATTATATTTAGACTTTTATATAGGTAGTTGGTGGTCGTTTATCCCTGTATGGAGCAAGCAGCTTATCTAATGGCTGGAAATTAATGAAAATATGGGCTGCTTTCATTTTTCCATTCTGTTCACCAAGATTTTTAACAATTTCAAGTCCATAACCTAGGTTAATAATTCCAGAAGTTTGGTTTGGCTTCAGCTTAAATAGAGCATCAATAGTCTGAGTAGGTACAGTCTTATCATTTTTACTGATAGTAATAGAAAGTACTCCGCCGCTGTCTTTGGTTAAGGTATCATCGGAGTACTGCTTTGCAACTGCACTAAAATCTTGCCCGACATTGATAGCTGCTAATGCCGTATTTGCCTTTTGTTGCGCAGATGTATCAAGTACATCAACAACCTTATTCGTTAATAACTCCTGCTCTATGCTACGCCTGAAATCCGATACCGACCAACCCCAGTATTGCTTGAGAACATTTTCAAATGTTTTATTATCATTACCAAGCTTACTTTGGTCTTTAAGCATCTGTATCTGAGCGTCGACATCTTTACTTGCTATGGTAATGTGTTTTTGTTTAGCTATGATTTTGATATATGCATAGTTTACCGCAGAATTTAGTGACTGCTTTTTTTGATTATTGAGCTGCGCCTTCCCTTGAGCTGAATTGAAATCAACCTGTTGTTGCGACTGGAAATAATGAATATAGTGCCGAAGATCAAAAAGATAATTTTCATAATACACCATATTATTTCCTACGCGTGCGATCGGCAATGGAACAACTTTTGTTATTTGATAAGCAAAAGTACTCGTATCCTGATATCTATAGAGATCAAGAAGCACTACTGTACTAAAGCTCATGAACGCTAGAACAAGAATAATGATAGTTGTTGTGACGATCTTATGTCGAGAATGTCGAAGTGGAAAAATAAATTTTCGCGCAGTTTTAAGGATTTGCTCTCTATGGTCGCCAATATTTTCATCAGTGATGCGCGGAACGGGCTGATCACCTTCCAGGCTCGTAGTTTTTCTCTTATTTTTATGCGTCAAGAAAGTTCTCGTCTTTTTTTCTCCTTGCTGTGGCGGATTAAGTTCTTTTTTGTTCATGCTTCTTCTTTATTAATTGATGGGCTACTGAAATTAATGTCTAGTTCTCTTAGGATGTGTGACAGTTTTTTCTGTATTTGTCTTGGATGATGCACGTCATGAATGACAAGTTCACCAACGTAGGTCTGTATTACTATTGTACCAAATCCAAAGAGAGTTTCTTGCAAACCTTTTATTTCATAAGAAACAGTTTGAATTTTATCGAGCCCTATATCTACTACACTTCTCTTCCATAATCCCTTTTGATTAATCTGCATTAATCGTTGATCTGTTACGATATAAACCGTAAAATGCCAGCCAATCCACGCATAAAACATCACTAAAAAAGAGAGAGTAAAACCGAGCCCAAGACCCCCGAAGAATACTGCGTAGGTGGGGACGATGAGCGCAGGAATAACCCCAAGAAGCAGTAAGACCGATGCAACTAGGATCTCTTTCCTCATAACTACAGGGTGTTTTCGAAACATCAGAAGCATTGCTTCGTCATCGAATTGATCTGAGAAATATTTCTTCTTATCAGTCTTCTTTTTCATATTACCCATCTATTGTACTCGTCAAAGGCACTTTCGTGAACCTTTGAGGTGGTATACTATCATCTATATATGGTCCGGTAGTTCAACGGATAGAACACCACCGTCCTAAGGTGGGTGTTGGGGGTTCGATTCCCTCCCGGGCCACCATTATTAGTTATTTCTTCTTTTTAGGTAAGGTATGTTCTTCAGCATTAGTAGTGTAGTCGAATAATTCATCTTCTTTAAACCAATGAGCTACTTCAAGCTTTGCCTCCTCGGCATCACCAGATGCGTGAATAATATTAGCGATGCTCGATTTAGATACGTTATCAGCATACGCATAACTAATATGCGTATAGTCGCCACGTATTGTACCAGGAAGTGCCGACTTGGGTTCAGTTGCTCCAACCATCTTCCTGACGAGTTCAGCGGCTTCTATACCCTCTAGTACTACTGCTACAACCGGGCCCTCCATCATAAAGTCCAAAGTTACGTCAAATACATGTTGCCCACGGCGAGAAATCACCTTACCAACGGTTTCGTAATGATAGTGGTAGTGGTCTTTGGTGGGACGAAGCATCTTCATGCCAACAACCTTAAGGCCCACTTTTTCAAATCTTGATAGTACCTCACCGATTAAGCCTCTTTTTATTGCGTCAGGTTTTAGTACAATAAGTGTTTTTTCCATCAAAATTCCTCTTTAGTTTAATTATTTATCTCTTTGATTGTAACATTTCACGAGTTTAGTTATAAGACATTCAAGATATAAATTGAAAAAATAACGTAAAATGAATATATGAATGCCGAAGAAGTAATCCAGCAATATCTTGAATATCTAGCAATCGAGCAAAATAGATCTAAGCGTACGATAGAAAACTACCGGCACTACCTAAGTAGGCTCATCGATTTCTCGGGTGATATTAAAATTTCGGACATAACACCAGAGCTAGTGCGCAAATGGCGGTTATGGCTTCATGAACTCGGATCAGATCGATCAAGTGAACTCAGCAAAGCAACGCAAAACTATCATCTTATTGCTCTAAGAAGCTTCCTTAAGTTTTGCCATAAAAGAAATATCGATGCGCTTGCGACTGATCAAATAGAACTTGCAAGAGTTAAAAGGTCCCAGGTAAGTTTTTTAAATAGCGAAGAAATTGAGGCACTCATGAGCCAACCTAAGATAGACGAAGAATCAGGCCTTAGAGATAGAGCGATTCTTGAGCTGCTTTTTAGTGGAGGCCTTCGTGTTTCAGAACTCGTAAATTTAGACAAAACGCACATAAACCTTGATCGAAAAGAATTTATGGTGCGCGGTAAAGGCCAAAAAGATCGCCCCATCTTTGTTAGTGATGAAGCGGCCGAATGGATCAAAAGATATCTCAACCTACGAACAGATAACCTCCCTGCCCTCTTTGTTAGCTATAGTGGCCATAAAAATACTGATACCACTGGTAACTTCAGAAGATTAACAGCTCGCAGTATCCAGAGAATAATTGCTCACTACGCGCTACTCGCAGGTATAACAAAAAAAGTGAGCCCACACACAATGCGGCACAGTTTCGCGACAGACTTGCTTATGAATGGTGCTGATATAAGAAGCGTGCAATCAATGCTGGGACACAGTGATATATCGACTACTCAAATTTATACGCACATAACAGATCCGCATCTAAAATCTATTCACAAAGATTTTCATCGAAAAAAATAACTAGTAGCAAGCTCGAACGCTACCGAGGTAAGGACTGCCAGTGCTGTTGCCACTATTGTCGAATTCAAAGTTTTTGCAAAGAGCTGTTGAGACAGTTGCTGCAGTTAGCGTAGGGCTCCATGCTGAAGCACCACCAATTGTATAGCCTGCGACAAGCCTTTTGACGGTATTACCATTTTGAGCTGTTGAATCAATTTGTACTTGAGAATTTGAAAACTGTACAGCTGCGCCGCCAGTACTTTGAATGCCAGAAATGTTAATTGATAATTGAGAACCATCAAATGAACTGGTAGTCAGAAGACCGCCATTTGTTGCTTTACACGAACTATTTGCAACATTTGCCGTCCACTGTAAGCATTTTAATTTTGCAGTGCAAGTTTTTGCCGATGTCGCTCCGCATCCTACGGAAATAATATTAATTCCAGGTGTCCCCAGAGCAACTACTGAGCTAGAACCCGAAACAGGAACCACGTAGGTTGTAGTTAAATTACTCATATCAAAATTTGCAGTAACTATTTTTAAAATCGGGAAGTTATCTGACACCACACCGCTTAACGATGAATTAGTAAAGGAAGTATAGGTAGTCTTCGGCATAGAATCTGAAGGCCCCCAGGTAATATCCACTTCAGATATGCTGGTTGGACTTCCACTAGCACTCACGGGATTGATAATGGTAGATAAGCTATTTGCTGATGAATAGACTAAGCTTTGCGGACTATAACTCCACTTGAGGCAAGTAATTCTAGTATTTGGGTTTGGAAATGTAGGGATTACGCCGTCAGTTGGGGCGCAAGTCGAAGTGCTTGATTGAGAGACTGCAGAATTATGATTTATAATCCCCTCAACTACGCTGTTAATCCCACTTTGTGCGGCATATTCAGCTTGCAGCGAGACCGACTTATCCAGGGTCGCCTTTTGGTCATTAGTTGTAATTACGGAGAAGCCAATAGCAAGTAAGCTAATGATAATAATCATCACTAGTGTGAAGAGTAAACTCGCTGCACCTTCTTGATTGATAGTATTTTTCATATTTAATTAATAAAACTGGTTACGCTATTATCATAATACACTATTGCACAATAAGAAAAACTTCCGAAAGCTTGGGTTTGACATACTGGCAATTTTGGCAGTTTATTCCCGTTTGCGTCAGGAGTTAGTGAAATTGATGTAGTTACATTGCTTCCTACGAAATCAGAAAGCTGCCCCATTTCAAAAGCCGTTTGAAGCCTAAAGACAGTTCCGTTATTAGAAACAGAAACCTCAAATAAGGAAATGGACGCATCACTAGGAATTAACTGCACCTTAGAGCTCGACAGAGGGGTGCCCGTGCATGATGTAGCTCCTGATCCAACGGTATCTCGATACAAGCCATTGGGATATTGATTCGTTCCTGAAGAAATATGGGCTGAAAATCTCGTCGTGCCTGCGCACCATACTTTCCAGGTATTCAATGTACCAAAACTTGT
>CAIRQE010000012.1 GCA_903880655.1 uncultured bacterium | reverse complement strand
TGGTCCTGTAACTTTTCGGTCTACATTTCTTTGATAGCTACGTATACTCATTTGTTACTACTAATGTAATACAAAAATAGTAGAATATAAATATTGTAATTCTACAATTTGTGGTATTGGATATTTAACAGATAACAGGTATAATTCCAAGGCTGATTAATGGGGATTGGCCAAGCGGTAAGGCACATGGTTTTGGTCCATGCATTCGGGGGTTCGAATCCCTCATCCCCAGCCACGATTTTTAAATACTACGATATTGTTCCGTAGTATTTTTTATTTGCGGTAAATATCTTTTCTATGCTGCACTAGGAGGATAATTATTTGCCTATCCTCGACATCAAAAAGTACGCGATAATTTCCAATACGATACCTGTACTGTGCATCGGCAGGCCGTGTTAAAGCCTTGGCTAAAGGAAGAGGATCTTCCAAGCTTATAAAAAATAAAACAAATCTCAGAATTATGCCGAATCTATATTTTTAATGTAATAATCTAATAATTGAAATTAAAAAGCTTATACGTTGGGTATGCCATATATTGACAAATAATAATGTATATGCTATTATATATTTAGTCTCGCAAAAGCGAGATGCACCTGATAGTGAAAGGCGCAAACCATGCGCAGAGCAACCCTGAATCAACGATTGCATGAGGATGAGCGGATTAAACTCCGTGCTTACTTCACCCTGGTCCCTATCCCTTTTTCTTTCTATGCAATACTGCTTACTTACAGCGGTAACGCACAGGAAGTCTGGGTCTGGATGGCTGTGTGTGTCACAGCTCTTGTGACGAATCAAGCACTGTTGGCGAAACTGAAGCCGCGCAGCAAGCGAGTGACGACGATTTTGAATGTTCTTACAACGTTCGGAACAGCCATCATCCTCGCATACTGCATTTTCGGCATTCTGTCAGTCATGGCTTGGTTGCTGTCATAGCAATCACATGGTGCCCCGTACTGGTTGAGGAGAGCCTCGGGCTCGTCCAATACGGGAATAGACCTGAAACCACGTTGCGATCTTATGATTGCGACTTTCGCAAAAAGCGATTAAGTGGAAGTAGGGTCTTTTTTCATTTCTAATAACTGCAAAAAATTCTAACTATTTTTTGTTAAAATTAGTACATGAATTTTCAAGAAAATAAGCAAGAAATTCAAAAAATTATAAATTCGTTCTCAGGAAGAATTATAGAAATTGGTGGACCAACACCCGGAGGATTTGTTGTCGTAAATGAATTAGGTTTTACGGTGCCCGACAAAATAACAGTAACAAACATATCGAATCAGGTCATCATTAATCCATTTGGTAAAAATCCCACTATGCAAGATGTCGATATGATCGCTGATGTGACTGCACTTCCATTCAAAGATAACGAAATTGACATGATTATCTCATCTTCCCTACCCTTTAGTTTGCATGAGGCCTTATTTTCAGAATCTAAAAGAGTCTTAATACCTGGAGGATTATTAATTGTAGAAAATCAGAACGATGAGGATAAGCAACGAGCAAAAAAGTATAATTATTCACCGCTACTTGAATCTTCAATTGCAGATAAAGTATTTAGTCAAGTCTACCTAAAAATTAAATGACATATGTATCTTGTGTATCAAGATAATAGTCAGCTAGAATTGAGCAGTGTCTAAATCAATACAAAAAACTGCACGGAAAGTACAAGGAAGAATTATGAGACATAAAAATGTCAGATATCATAATGATGCCTACTTGTTCAACGAAAGCGATACAAAGCTTTGTATCGTTTGCGGTAGACCGTTTTCAAATAGAAAAAAATGGAGCTCTAGAGGACAATGGGCCGCAGTTAAGTATTGTTCGAAAAAGTGTCAAAAAAAGCTAAATTAATGTCATTAAAGCGATTATCTCAAAAACAGCTAGTTGATTACATCAAAAACATAAATGTGAGTGAATACGCCGCAAATCGTAATTATCTAGGAGGCTCTACACGAATTTCTGAGTATTTAACACGTGGATTTATTAGTCTGCCCCAATCAAAAGCACTAAGAGTCTTACTCATTGACGAAGGTATGTCTGATGAAGAGGTTGAGTTTGTAATGGTAACCTTGGACCTTATGGCAAAAGATGCACTAAAGTTAACGACTGTTGAATTGCATAGAAAACGTGATGCTTACCGTATGGCTCAGCTAACTTATGATATTTATGACGCTCTCAGCCCCATGTATATTGGCGCCAACAGAAAACGAATAAATAGATATAGTTTTAAGACTCATATAAAATACCCATTCTTACTAATTCTTGAAATTCGCCCGAATTATTTATCCAGGGTATGATTTTTGTAAGCTCATCAACACTCACACTTTTAACCTGTTTAATTTCTTCAAAGTCATTACTACGCCCAGGGGCAAGTTTTTTTAGCACCTTATTTATTCGAATGTGATATCTAAGCTGGATATATTTTTCATCATTGTAACTTGGATCGTTAGTCACAATGTAGTATCCAAACAACTTCGGATTAAACTCTATTTTGCCTAAAGGAACTCCCGTTTCTTCGTATACTTCGCGAATGAGCGCCGTTTCTAATGATTCACCTTGTTCTGGCTTTCCGCCAGGTAGTTGCCAATTAGTTCCATCTTTTGAAACTACCACTATTCTGTTTTTGGCATCAAATATCCAACAGTAAACTTGCCTTATGGTCAGGCTGGGTAGAGTACTGTTGCTAGTTGCGTGCCACTGCATAGAAGCCATTATGTATCTCCATCTTGCACAATACAATGATTAGAGTCACATTTGGTGTCTCATAAGTCCAGCCACGATTTTTAAATACTACGATATTGTTCCGTAGTATTTTTTATTTGCGGTAAATATCTTTCCTATGCTGCACTAGGAGGATAATTATTTGCTTATCCTCGACATCAAAAAGTACGCGATAATTTCCAATACGATACCTGTACTGTGCATCGGCAGGCCGTGTTAAAGCCTTAGCTAATGAAAGAGGATCTTCCAAGCTTATAAAATATTCAAACTTTAAACGAAGTCTTTTTCTTATTTGTGGTGTTAATTTTTGGATAGATTTAACTGCCGTCTTTGTGTAGACAATGGTATAGCTTGCCATTATATGTCTCCAAAAACCTCATCATGACTAAAGTAATCCTTGCTTTCCCGAGCTTCTTTTATGAGTTTGAGGTAGGCGGGATCGGAAGCTGCCAATAGGTCTTCGAGCTTATCTAAATCTATAATAGCTTTTTCTTTCTTACCTCTTCGTGTAACTATTAAAACATCGTCATTCTTAATAGAATCGAGTGAATCAGCAAGATTAGTTCTTAGTTCTGAAACGGTCAAGGTCTTGTTGCCCATTTTGTCACCTTTCTGTTAGTGTATTACGTTTGAATTGTACGTTTGAATTGTACAAATGTCAAGCAGCTTATGTGTTAGTTCGAATCCCTCATCCCCACCCATAGCAGTAGACTATAAAAAATAAGTTTTACTCACAACTTTCTGCCTCATAAAATACTCACGGTGAAGGCCTTCTTTTATATG
>CAIRQE010000011.1 GCA_903880655.1 uncultured bacterium | reverse complement strand
GGGCTAAAGCGCCCTTCTATCGCTGAGTCCCACCGATAAAATATATTCTCTACACTTTTGTCCTTAACCACGATTGGTTCTTTAAGCAATTGCAGGGGCTCACTTACTAAAGGTATTCTTCCATCACCTTTAGCGAGGGTTGTTGCATTGAGCCGCTTAATTATAGTTTTTTCTCTCTCCTTCAGTGCGCCAGAGATAATGAATCTCATATTTGATGTTGTGTGCGTATCACTGTAATGCTTTTTAACGTCTGCGATTTCTATACCGTCAAGTTCTTCGAGTCTTTGCCGATATGGCATTTCAATAAGCCCGAGTTTCTGTCCTGAAATCAAGCTCAATTCGATGCCATGGTCATTCATCCGACTCATTAATTCTTCACGTACATTTTCTTTTTCTGTCTTGAATTCTTTTTCTAAAAATAATGGCTCTTCAATCGCGAGTAGTAATAAATCAATGATTCTTTCAGCTTCAAATTCAGCACACTCGGCAATGTAAGTCATATGATATGAACCAGTTGACGCATTTTGGTAAGCGCCATTCTTTACGAACTCTTTACTGTAATCCGAAGCTTTTTTGAATTTTTTATTAGCACCAAGTGCAATATGTTCCATTAAATGTGCTGTGTCCATTTTTCCTTTAGGTGACAAATAGTCGCCAGCTCTAAAATTTATTTCAAAACAAACTACGCTTGAATCCGGAACATCAATAAATATTCCTTGAGCGCCATTATCAAGTTTTACTGCCTTGGCAAATTGCTTCACTTATTAGCGCCTGTTCTTTTTTCTATTTTGCCGCTGTGCCTTACGTGCGTCCTTTTTCTTCTTCGAGCTACTTCCCTTTGGAGAGGTTTTTTTCACTTTAAAAGAATCTTCTGTTATAACTTCGGCTTCTGTTATATTTGCAGCATTATCTACAGAATTTTTGGCTGCTCGGGTAAGTTCAGTGTCATGCATATGATCTAGATGTTCACTCATTGGCACTGCATGCATAATGTTTCTAAGGACTTCTCGTCGCAGTACATGCTGCATTGCTTCAAACATGGCTTGACCTCTACTTCTATATTCAACCAACGGGTCGCGCTGCCCAACGCTCGCCCAGTGAATTCCTTCTCGCAAATGTTCCATATCTTCAAGATGCTGCATCCAAAGATTATCTAGTATTTGGAAATAAATGTCCCTTTCAATTTCTCGCATAAGATCAGAACTAAAGGTTAATTCTTTTGCTTCGTACAGCTCAATCGCTTCTTGTTCTAGGACGGTCGCGAACTTGTCTGCTTCAGCATCAAAAAGTCTATTCAAGGTTTCTTCATCAAACGGAAATATTTCTGTAACAGTTTTTTCAAAACCCTTATCATTACCGAGAAGCACACCTAGAGAGCTTGACTCTTCTTTAATAAATTGCTTAATTCGATCTGCGATATTAGCGTTCTCAAGTAGTGCTCGTCTTGTTTCATAAGTAGCCTTACGATGTCTATTCATAACGTCGTCATACTTAACGACATTCTTACGAGAATCAAAATTAAATCCTTCAACCTTTTTTTGTGCACCTTCAAGGCTCTTACTAACAACGCGATTCTCTAAAGGCATATCCTCGTCAACCTTAAGCCGATCCATAAGATTTGCGATTTTCTCACCACCAAAAATTCTCATTAAATCATCTTCAGTAGAAACATAAAATTGTGTCATGCCTGGATCACCTTGTCGGCCGGATCGGCCTCGAAGTTGGTTATCGATTCGACGCGACTCATGTCGTTCAGATCCAATAACAAAAAGGCCTCCAAGTTTTTTAGTCTCTTCATCAAGTACTATGTCTGTTCCACGTCCAGCAATATTGGTCGCAAGAGTAACTGCACCCTTTTGTCCTGCCTTTGCAACAATTGCAGCTTCTCTTTCATTGTTCTTTGCATTGAGCACCTGATGTGGGATTTTTGCTTTATTTAGAGCCGCACCAAGCTCTTCATTGTTTTCAATCGATACGGTACCAATAAGCACGGGTTGCCCTTTTTCGTGTAGTTCTTTAACTGCTTCGGCAATAGCTCGAGTCTTTGCACTTTTAGTTTTATAAATTCGATCTGGTAGATCTTTTCTTCTTTGGGCTTGATTAGTTGGGATATCGATGACACTAAGTTTATAGATTTGGTGGAATTCTTCACTTTCAGTCATCGCGGTACCAGTCATACCTGAGAGTTTTTCATATAACCTAAAGTAATTCTGGAAGCTGATAGTTGCGAGTGTCATAGATTCTTGCTGAACAGTGACGCTTTCTTTAGCTTCAATTGCTTGATGAAGTCCCTCGTTATAACGTCGTCCTTTAAGGAGTCTTCCGGTGAATTCATCAACAATTACAACTTCACCATCAGATGTTACGACGTAATCTTTATCCCTAACAAAAAGAGTCTGTGCTCGCAGTGCTTGCTCCAGATGATAGATTGTTCTGACATTACCTTCTTCATAAAGATTCTTAACACCCATGAGTTTTTCAACTTTTTCAACTCCATCATCATTAAGAGAAACCCTTTTTTCTTTTTCATCAACTGTGTAATGCTCTGGTTTTAATTGACTTACGACTCGAGCAAATTGAGTATAGGCTTGTCCACTTGAAGTGCTTGGAGCACTAATAATAAGCGGAGTTCTGGCTTCGTCAATTAAAATGGAGTCAACTTCGTCTACAATCGCAAAGTGTAATTTTCTTTGTCTTAGTTGATCGACTTCTCTCACCATGTTATCTCTCAAGTAATCAAAACCAAATTCATTATTGGTTCCATACGTAATGTCTGCATTGTACGCCTCCTGCCTAGAGCATGGGCGTAAATGCCGAAATCGTTCATCTGCATGATCTTTATTCGTGTATGTTGCATCATAAATATATGAGGCATCAGGAATAATAACGCCAGTTGTCAGGCCCAATGCTTCATAAACCTGACCCATCCAGCCCGCATCACGCTGTACAAGATATTCATTAACGGTAACTACGTGCACACCTTTTTCAGTCAACGCGTTTAAGTATACTGGTGCTGTTGCGACTAGAGTTTTACCTTCACCGGTTTTCATTTCAGCAACGTTACCCTCATGTAGCGCCATACCGCCTATGAGCTGAACATCAAAATGTCTTTGGCCTAATTTTCTTCTAGCTGCTTCTCGAACTACCGCAAACGCATCTGGCAAAATCTTATCTAGAGACTCTTTTTCAAGTCGTTTTTTTAAAATATCTGTCTGTTTCCTGAGGACAGGATCTTTCATTTTTTTATATTTTTCTTCAAGAGCATTAATATCATTAACTCGTCGCTTTAAGCGTCTCATTAATGCGTTCTGATTATCACCTAAAAGTGACTTAAAAAAATTTGCCATTTGGTCTGGTTCCCCTCACTGATAATGTAGTCTATTGTATCGCGCTTGACAGATGATGTCGATGTAAATTAATAGAGAATTTAACTTTTATTATTTCTTCTGACAATTTTGCCCAAAAAAGCTCTGACTTTTTTTTCTTTTTTTGTATTGTTGTCGGCATTCAAGGATTTATATTTTCTAAGTTGTGACTTGATTTTTTGCTCAACGATATCGATGGCTGCATAAATATTTACTGTCGTTTCTTTGGCTGTAATAGTTTCACCGGGAAGAAACATGACTACTTCAGCGGTTGATTGTTTTTTGTTTTTCGCATGCTCTTCTTTAAGCCAAACTTCTAGGTGAACGCTATCTCGTGCATGTCGAGGCATATACGCGTCAAGTCGCCCTAGCTTCTTCTCAACGTAATCCTTAATGTCTTCAGTTGCCTCTATATGCACACCGGTTATTTCTAGTTTTTTGATCATATTGTTTCGACTCCTCCCATATATTGACGTAAGACTTCTGGAATCACTAATTCACCGTTTTCATTCTGATGATTTTCTATGATTGCAATAAGCATCCTGCTCATCGCAGCGGCTGTACCATTAAGTGTATGCAAATAATCTGTCTTTTTTTCTTTATTTCTATATCTAATATTCAATCGCCTAGCTTGATAATCAGTTATATTGGAGCAACTCATTAATTCTTTGTAGGATTGGTCGACAGGACTCCAATATTCTATATCAAATTTTTTATATGCAGGTGCACCAAGATCGCCGGCAGCAATTCTGACTAGCTGATAAGGCAAGTTTAGATTCTGGCAAAGCGCTTCTTCTAAATCAATTAATTTTTGATGCCATTCTTCGCTTTGCAATGGGCTGCAAAATACATAGAGCTCCACTTTATTAAATTGATGTACTCGATAAAGGCCTCTACTATGTTTTCCGTATGCTCCGGCCTCCATTCTATAGGCAGGACTAATGCCGACATATAATAGTGGGAGCGCGTCTTCTTCGATAATTTCATCTGAATGATAGCCCGTAATAGGTATTTCTGAGGTGGCAATTAGATTTAGATCTTCGCCCTCTATTTTATACACCTGCCGTTCCTCACCCCTCGGTAGATAGCCTGTGCCATTCATCGTTCGAGTATTTACCATATGGGGAACGGTAATAGGCGTGAAGCCGTTTTTACGAGCTAGCTCCATGACATATAGCGAAAGAGCCATCTCAAGGCTAACGAGACTACCCTTTAAGAAATAGAATTTATTTCCGGCAACTTTTGTTCCGCGCTCAAAATCAACGAGACCCTTCTTTTCGGCCCAATCAAGATGATCTTGTGTTTTTTTATTCGTGGGAGCCCCCCATTGCTTCACCATAGCATTGGCTTCTTCGCCACCAAGAGGCGTATCATCTGGCGTTACATTTGGAATCTCGCTCAAAAGTTCCTGGTATTCTTTTTCTACTAAGCCAAGTGAACTTTCAATTTCCTCGATTGCTTTACGGATTTTCCGGCCCTCTTCAATAAAAGCCTCGGTGGGTTTTGATGAAGAGTCGTTTGAGGCGAGCAACTGATTACGTTGCTCTCTTAATTTTTCAGTTTTCTGAATCAGGTCTCTTCTTTTTTCATCAACGCTCAGAAGCTTTTTGATATCAGCTTTCATCCCTTTTTGTTTTGTTTTTTCGGCAACCTTATCTGCATTTTCACGAATATATTGAATGTCTAACATAGTTCCATTATACCCTCAATTTTGTTCAATTTATACGGTAAGATTATTTTTTAAATATTTGAGAGTTAACCCGGTTCTATCTCGAGCATAGGCACAAAAGGCACATTCGCCCCCCATGATGCTGCTCCCTGTTGCAGGTATTTCTCCTTCTAGACATTCTTTGATTGAGAGCACAACTTGTTCTATCCAATCAGTCGCACCTTCATACGAAATAAGTTTTGTTTTGAAATGAAGCGTGTCATTGAATTCTTCAAAATTAGACTGTCCATTCGCATACACAAAATATCCTACTGGGCTTACTTTGAAGCCGTTTGACTTAAGGAGCCATTGGTATATCTCAAGCTGGCGTTTATAAGTAATTTGCCACTCTGCATCAAGAGAAACTTCAGTTTTTTTTGCAGTAGCCTTATAGTCAACAACGATAAGCTCGTCCTTAGCGTTAATCCAAATATCATCTACGGCACCAAAAAAATTTATATTTGTTGGTTTGTGATGAAAACGTATGCCAATAAAATTTTCACGCCATTTGTTTAAATCTTTGTGAGTGTATGGTATTGCATCAACATTGTTTTTCAGCATTATGGGATGAGGTTTTTTATTTTTTCGGTAAGAATCAAATTCTTTTTTAAATAATTCATCAATCAATTTATTAATTTGGAACGGAGGACCATCTGGTCTTTTAATTTTTAATCGAGCATCAAGCCAAAAACATCTCTTACATTGTATAAAAAGTTCGATTTTACTACGGCTGAGGTCGAATGGGGTTTTTTGCCCAGGAGTATAGGGTAATGATCTAGTGTATGCCATACCCCTTATTGTAGCAGTTACGCTGAAAAGGCCGCTGCAACTGCAGTTATTACCGCGGTTTCAGCACGCAAAGTGAATTGGCCTAAGGAAACTTTTTTCATAGAAGCTTTTTCGAAAATTTTTTTCTCTTTCTCTGACCAGCCGCCTTCTGGGCCGATGAAGAGCCCAAGTTTAGTGCTCGGTTGAAGTACCTCGGGACCGGTTCCATCGCTTTCAAGCATAAACTTTTCTATTGATTCGTATTCCTTGAATGATTCTGCAAGAGAAATTGGTTCGCGTAACTTAGGTATATCACTACGACCGCACTGTTCGGAAGCCTCGATGATAATTTTCATAGCACGCTCATAATTAAAATTTTGTTTTTCGGTTCGATCACAAAGAAGGGGGATGAAATGCATTACGCCAAGTTCAGTTGCCTTTTGAAGCACCCAGTCATTTTTATCTTTTTTCAAAACTGACCAGAATAAATATACTTCTTTTTGGGGAATTTTTCTTTCGTATTCAGTTACGTATTCCAGATGAACACTGTCATTCTTTGAAATACCAATAATTCGGTAAAGACATTCCCTAGTATCGTCAAATAAAACGAGTTCCTGCCCTTCTTTATAGCGCAGTACTTTTTTCCACTGTGCTAGAAGCCCGCTTTCGTGAACCCATAAAGATTTGGAGCCAAGATTTTGATCTTTTGCATCAGCGGTATTCGGAAGATAAAATCTATGTAATCGCATTCAGATTTACTTATTTTTTTTAAATACTTCTGGGTAAATAAGTTTAG
>CAIRQE010000010.1 GCA_903880655.1 uncultured bacterium | reverse complement strand
GCTTTAATGGCGATGGAATAGAGACCCGATTTATTAGCTCCCCATATGTCTTGAAGCGGACGATCACCAACCATTGCTATATTTTCGGGCTTAAGTTTGGCATGCGCAAGTATTTTTCTGTAAAAAGCTTTTTGAGGTTTCTTAATTCCTTCCTGAACAGTGACTATCCCATTAACGCTTAGTTTTTTTCCAATAACATCTAGCGATCGTTTAGTGTTTGAGGCAAGAATAATAGTAGAT
This sequence comes from uncultured bacterium, assembly GCA_903880655.1. Lineage (GTDB taxonomy): Bacteria > Patescibacteriota > Saccharimonadia > Saccharimonadales > CAIOMD01 > CAIOMD01. The sequence goes on along the minus strand of CAIRQE010000010.1, from coordinate 3,130 downwards.
ATACCTGCTTCATGAATTTTTTTTGTGAGCCTATTAGCGTATTCGTCGTCAATATCCATATGGCCATGATCAATTAATGTTCCATCAACGTCAAAAGCCATAGCTTTTATGTTATCAGAGGCTAACTTTTGATAATCAATATCTAAGACTGAATCAGCGATATAGTCTGGTCGAAAGCCATTACTTTTCTTTGGTTTAGTGGCTTGCATGTATGTTTTCTATTATACCTAATTAAACATTAAACATATAGCAGATGCATCACAAAGCATAAGCCTGTTGCCAAATTTACTATATTTTTTTTATGAAAAAGGCGTACAGTCTGAAGTGTACCCTAAACATTAAAAGGAGAAAATATGAGTTCAGCAAATGATTGGCTAGCACTTGGGGTAGTCGGAATGACTGCCGGAAGTGTTATCCTCGCCCTAATCGGTGTAACGATGCGAAAAGAAGATCGTCACCATGTGTATCTTGCAATGGCAATTACACTTATAGCAGCAACCGCATATTTCGCAATGCTTCACAATCTAGGTGACATTGTAGTTGGCGGAGTAACAGTACAACTAGCTCGATATGCAGACTGGGTTATTACAACTCCCCTTCTACTTATTAGCTTAGTATCCGTAGCTTTGCCATCAGGAAAATCGAGAGCTAAAATGAGCCTACTGTGGTCATTGGTTGGACTTGACGTCTATATGATCCTTACTGGCTTATTCGCAACGCTGGTTGATTCAAATAGCCGATGGTATTGGTATGCATTCAGCTGTGTAGCGCTTCTCGGCGTCGTTTACATGCTGTATGGTACAGTTATGAAAGAATCTAAAAAAGTTGCTGGTAAAAAAATATCACAACTTTATATGTATCTTGCGCTTTACTTGTCCGTACTATGGGTAGCGTATCCAGTTGTCTGGTATTATTCAGGAGTTGGCGCAAACAAGATGAGTTTTGCTGCAGAAAACTATGCTTACGCAGTACTTGATTTGCTCGCTAAGGTAGGATTTGGAATTCTTGTTCTTGTCAGCGTCAGTCGACTTGCCGCTTCCGCTAAGCCAAAAGCTGGTGAAAGCTCTGTTGAAGCAGCATCTAAGTAAATTAAATAATTAATTTTAGGTACAAAAAAGGAGCCCGCGCACGGGCTCCTTACTTTTTGCGTTACAATATAAAGAAATAAATAGGATGATAAATGAAAATAGCAATTATCGGCGCAAGTGGTTATATCGGGTTGAACCTCATCGGACAGTTACTCAAAAATAATAACGAAGATGTTTTGGTTGCTGTATCGAAGCATGCTTCTTCAATTCCTTTATCTAATAATAGGCTTGAAAAGGTTGATTGTGATATCTTGGCAAGCAAGGATATCGCTCCCATACTAGAAGGCTGCGATGTGGTTTATTATCTGATTCATATGATGGCTCAAGATAAAATGGACTTTGTAAAGGCCGAGGAGCTATCAGCTCAAAATTTTGTCCAAGCTTCTAAAGCTGCTCATGTAAAAAGGATAATTTATCTTGGGGGGCTTGGCGACGATAAGGAACATCTATCTCGACATCTGGCAAGCCGCCATCACACAGGTGAAATTTTGCGATTAGGTACGGCCGAAGTAATTGAATTAAGAGCTTCAATGGTAATTGGTGACGGAAGCATCTCCTATGACATTATTAAGAGCCTCGTGCATAAACTACCCATTTTAACGATACCTAAATGGTCTAAGACAATGACGCAACCCATAGGACTCTCTGATGCATTAGACTATCTGACTGCCGCAAAAACCGTTCAAATAGAGCATTCTGAAATTGTTGAAATTGGCGGGCCAGAGCAAATGAGTTACCGTGATTTAATGGAACGGTATGCCAAATGGGAGCACAAGAAGGCGATTTTTATCTATTTACCTATCATTCCAATCGGTATATCTGCATGGTGGCTTAATTTATTCACACCAAAGAAGCACGCCAAAGTGGGGAGAGTTATGGTTGAATCCCTGGTTAACCCAATGGTTGTAACAACAAATAGAGCAACTCAGCTTTTTCCGCAGATAAAGCCCAAGTTGCTCGAAGATGTTTTCGTGTAAGGAGTGTTACTTGTTTACGAAAGTAAGCGCGTAACCAACTCGTCCAGCACGTCCAGCACGTCCAATACGGTGAGTATAGTCGTCGTAAGTGTTTGGAGTTGAGTAATTAATTACGTGTGTAATGTCGACAACATCGATACCTCGTGCCGCAACATCAGTTGCAACAAGAAAATTAATTTCATTAGTCTTGAAGCGTCGTAAAGCTTTCGCTCGTTGTCCCTGAGACTTGTCACCATGTAGTGCATCAACCTTAAATCCGCGACTTTGTAATTCCATGCCGAGCTTTTCAACTCCACGTTTGGTCTCATCAAAGATAATCGCTTTTTCAACGCCAGCCGTTATAAGAACGTCATGTAATTTATCTAATTTTTCAGAAGAATGATTGTAGAAAACAACATCCTGGTGAACATTATCACTATTTTCACTTGTTCGAACAGAGATTGTTACTGGATTCGTAAGGAACGAGCCAATAAGCTGTTGAATTTTAGGGTCTAGCGTAGCTGAGAAGAAAAGACATTGTCGGTCATCGTTTGTTTCTGAAAGAATAAAACGAATATCGTTAATGAATCCCATGTCGAGCATTCGATCAACTTCGTCAAGAACAACAATGCTGAACTGAGAAAGGTTTAATGAACCACGTTCTACGTGATCTTTGATTCGACCAGGCGTGCCGATGACAACGTTTGGTTGATCTCTAAGGTCTCGAAGTTGCGGGCCCATTGCTGCGCCACCAATAAGAAGCGCACCGCTTAGTCCACTTGCTTTTGCAAATGAACGGCATTCTTGCTCGATTTGTTCAGCAAGTTCTCGGGTTGGAGCTATAACGATAGCTCTTTTTGACTTGTCGTTCAACATGATGTTAAGCATTGGAAGTGCAAAGGCAGCTGTTTTACCAGTACCAGTATTTGCAATACCAACTATGTCTTTACCCTCAAGTGCAGGAGGAATCGCTTGATCCTGAATTGAAGAAGGGGTGACATATCCCTTTTCATCGATGTTTTTCTTCAAAAGTGCATGAAGATTGAAATCGCTAAAAGTGTTCGTTGGAACATACTGTTCAGCCTC
>CAIRQE010000009.1 GCA_903880655.1 uncultured bacterium | reverse complement strand
GACACTTCCGGTGACCGCAACAATTTTTACATTATGTTTTTCAATTATCTTTTTGGTAAGATTTCCGAAAATTGATGTCAGTATACTTTTTGGGATTTCTTTTAACATGTTTTTAAACTATTACGCCTAAATGGTGAATTTCACAAACATGAGAAGTATTCATAAGCCACTCACATCCATGGCTTTTTGCGAATGAGGCTGCTTTTGCGGGCCCCCACGTACCTTTATCATATTCGTAAAGATGTTTATTATCTTTTTCCCAAGCACTCAAGATGGGCTGCAGAATTTTCCAGCAACGAATCACTTCATCACTGGTTGCAAATAAGCTTTGATCACCCATAATGGCATCTATGAGAACTCGCTCGTATGCGTCAGGCTGAATATCCTTAAAAGAAGTTTCATAACAGAAATCCATATCTACTGGTTCAAGCTCTTCGACAAGTCCTGGTTTTTTCGCAAGTAGCCGTATGCCGATACCTTCATTTGGCTGAATACGAATAGTTAGCATATTAGGCTTAATTTTTCTTCTTGTTCTATCTTTGAAGACAAGCGTGATCTCCGTGGTTTTTTCCTGCAGTGCCTTGCCGGTTCTGAGCAATATCGGGACTCCGCCCCAGCGAGAATTATTAACCGTAAGATGGACTGCAGCATACGTTTCAATATTTGAATGAGGATTTTTTACCTCTTCTTTATAGCCCGCATATTGCCCTCTAATCGCAACCTCATCCACGTGTTTCTTTTTAATTGGCTTAATCGATTTAAGAAGTATAAGCTTTTCTTTATGAAGATCTTTGGCGCTCATGGGATGAGGAACTTCCATCATCGTCAAAGCCATAAGTTGCAGTAAATGACTCTGTATGAGGTCCCTCAGCGCTCCCATTCCTTCATAAAATACTGCCCTTCCCTCTATATCTACTTCTTCAGATGCTGTGATTTGAATATAGTCAACGAATTGACGATTCCAAATTCCTTCAATGAGAGGATTGCTGAACCGAAAGGTTAGCAAATTCTGAGCTGTCTCCTTTGCAAGATAATGGTCTATTCGATATACCTGATTTTCTTTAAAATATTTTTTTATAAATCCTACTAGGTCTTTAGCGCTTGCAAGATTAGTGCCAAATGGTTTTTCAACTAGTATTCTTCGGGAAGTTTTTCCAGATTCCTTATTCAGGCCAGCGTTTGCAAGACAAGTAATAACACTTTTAAATATCGATGGAGGAACTGCTAGATAATAGAGATGGTTTAGTTTTTCTCCATTTTTTCTGTCAATCTCGTGGAGTACTTTCTTTAAAGAGAAAAAATCATCGGGGTTTTCACTATCTAGTGTTAATACTCTCGATCTATTCTTAAAAAGATCGGTTATTTCTTGTATATTTTGCTGTCCTTTTCGCATCGGTTCATCATCAATTTTCTTTAGTATTGATTCTTTTGTGACGTCAGGATTTCTAGAAACGAAAATTATTTCAAACTTTTCAGGAACTAGGTTACCTTTTAGGAGATGATATATTGCTGGAAGCAATTTATTCTGAACAAGATTTCCCGTTGCACCAAAAATGACAAGGACAGTTCCATTTGAATTATTCATTAATGCCATTTTATAACCCTTCTTTAGGACTTATTAATACTATGCCCGCCGAATTTATTTCTTAGCGCTGCTAAAATTTGTGTCGCGTAAGATACTTCGCCATTTTGACTATCAAACCTAACCTTCAGAGCATCTTCAAGAACAGGCATCTTAATACTACTGTTGTGTGCTGAGTCGAGCGTCCATCGGCCCTCACCAGAGTCTGCTACATACCCTTCAACACCTTCAAGTGATGGATTTTCTTGATAAATCTCAACCATGAGTTTATTAAGTGTCGACTCTACGATACTGCCATGCTGCCAGACCTCTGCTATCTTTTCCATATCGAGGCCTTCCATCGGGCCCTCCTTAAGGAGCTGGTAACCTTCAGCCATAGCCTGCATAACGCCATACTCAATTCCATTGTGGACCATCTTAACGAAGTGACCGCGACCCGAATTACCCATATACGCATGAGCTCCCTTTGGTGCTGCTAAAACATCAAAGGCTGGCGTCATTCTTTCGTAATTTTCCTGAGAACCGCCGACCATCAGACTAAAACCATTACTGAGTCCCATAACCCCACCGCTTGTTCCCACGTCCATCATATCTATATTCTGAGCTGCTAGCTTCTCTGCATGGCTCATAGTTTCATTGAAATTAGTATTTCCGCCATCGATCAAAAGTGCGCCTTCGGGCAAGAAGGGTAGGAAGGCGTCAATTTCGTCTGAAGTGAAGTTAGAAGGAATCATAAGCCATACAACCGGATTCACTCCAAGCATAGTTACCAATTCTTGTCTGCTCACGGCAGCTTTTGCGCCACTTTGCACTGCTTTTTCAACCGCAGCCTGATCTACATCAAGTACAACCATTTCGTGACCAGCCTCAGAAAGTTTTTTAACAATCTGATAACCCATTTTTCCAAGACCAACAAATCCTATTTTCATAATAATTTCCCCTTGTTATAAAGTATCTCATATTGCTTTGCATTTTTGATTAGTTGTGACGGATAGTCGACTGAATCATGAACTTCGGAAACCGCCATAACAGCAGGCTCTTTTTCTTCGCCTTCAACATATGCAAACAGCATATCAATAGAGCTAAAGAAATGTGGGCTGATAGAAATTCTCTCAAAAGTGTCTGAGGAATAATCAACCACAAGATCATTAGAATCATTGAAGTTTATTCCTGGTAAAATTCCCGCAGTATGATTATCTGCACCGATACCCAAAACAGCAATAATATAATCTGAATTCTCTGCCTTATTCGCCAGCTTATTTTCATAGTTTTGGGCTGTTTTATTCCGATCGATCTCAGAATTATTTTCAAGAACTTCATCGAAAATAGAAACAACGTTAAGTATCCCGAGTTTCTTAAGAAGATACGCATTTGAGTCTTCGGAATCATAGGGTACGAATCTTTCATCAATCATTGCCACAGAGATATTTTTTCTAACTGATTCATTTAGAAGTCCAAGTGCAGCTACACCTACCGAAGCACTCGAACCACCACTTAAAAGATAAAGAATTCTTTTTTGACTATTACTTTTTATGCCTTCAGCAATTATGCGTTCTGCTTCAGTTTTTGTTACGTTTTGCATTACCATTAGTATAATCTATTAGCGTCTCTATTTACTAGAGTGGTGTTGTTTGAGAACCCTGCTTTAGCTATAATTACAAACCACGGGGCATTGGCGCAGTTGGCTAGCGCGCTTCCATGGCATGGAAGAGGTCAAGGGTTCGAATCCCTTATGCTCCACCACGGTTTTTTAACTTTCTATTTTTTCTGCAATTGCTTCTCTAATTCCTGACTGAGCCTGTTTAGCTAATCCATTTGCTACTACTTGAGTATCTTCATATACCTCAAATTTATATGCCTTACCCCATCTGATAGATATAAAATGGACTCCTGGATTTACATATGATTCACCATTGATAAGCTTAGTAGTCGCTACCCATCTTGCAATTACTAATGTATTCCACGGCATCCCCTTGACTATAACTTCTTTAACTTCAAATGTAAGTTCAGGAAAAACTCTACCTAATCTTTCAAACCACTTCCTTAAGGCATCGGTATCGTGGCGAGTACCACCAAGCGCATGATTACCTGCAAAATGATGATACACATTTTTATTAATGCCCCTCAATACAGCATCATAATTATGATGCTGTACATCTAAAAATGTATCTCGCACTTTTTTTGTAATAATATTTTTATATATCATAGCCTCGTTATACCTATTTTAATTCTATAAATTTTGCTGATTGATCCCATAAAGACTTCTGAATTGATTGATCTAGTGCCTTTTTATCTATTTTATTTGATATTTTTATCTTAATATAATATTCACCGGATTTCCAATCAATATCACCGGTCTTGTCCGCAAGCCAAACTAAGGTTTCAGCCCCTTTGCTAACTGGGATTAGAAATAAGTTTTTTATTGGAGAATGGTACGCATATCTCATGAAACTGGTCGTATCATTTGCAAAATTACTCGCGACATTGCCCGGATGAAAAGCTGCAGTATTAATTCCTGAATCATGGAAACGGTTATGAAGTTCTTTTGTGAAAAGAATATTTTCAAGTTTTGCATTTCCATATGCTTTCTGTGGTGTATATCTATTAGCTAATTCAATGTCATTAATATCAAAATCACTGAGTACCCGGTTAGCAATACTGGAAGTATTAATTACTGAAGCTTTGCTCTTAATTAGAATACCGATCAGCAGGTTAGTTAATAAAAAATGAGCCAAGTGGTTAACTTGCATCGTTTTTTCGTGACCATCTACTGTTAATTCACGTTTGCCGAAAATACCTCCCGCGTTATTAACAAGAACATCAATATGGTCAAAATCTTTTATTAAATGCTTTGCGAGTTTTCTGACATCATCTAATATGCAAAAATCAGCTACATAATAGGGCGCACCTAGGGCTTCGGCGACTACTCTTGTTTTTTCAAAAGAACGCCCAACGATAACCACCTGATGCCCAAGGTCATGAAGTTGATGGGCAGCCTCTTTCCCAATACCATCACTGGCTCCAGTTATTACTATTATTTTTTTCAATTTAATACTTTCTATTGGATAAATATCGCGCAGGCCCACCCGGCGGCCTTAACGTTTTCAATTTTTTGGTATAGTTTTTATTTTAAAGCCGCACAGACTGCGCGAGATTTATACTCTTATATAACGCTTATACTAATCAGCTGTCAAGTAACTTCAGAAATGTTTTTTCATCAATTACTTCAGTTCCAAATTTATCAGCCTTTTTTTGTTTACTTTCACCAACCGCTTCTCCGGCAATTAGATAGGTAGTATTCTTACCAACTGCACCCTGAAATGTTCCACCACGTTCACGAATTTTATCTGCTGCTGCTTCACGCCCCATACTTTCAAGTGAACCTGTGATTACAAAACTTTTACCGCTCAGGTTTCCTTTAATCGGCTTTTTAACATCCTGTATCACGACACCATTTTTATAAAACTTATTTATAAGCTCACGATTAGACTGCTCACTTGCCCATGCGGTAATGGATTCTGCAACAACTGCTCCGATTCCATCAACTGCAGATAACGAATCGCTTGATGCACTCAATATTACTTCAAGATTCCTAAAATGATTAGCGAGATCTACTGCCGTTTGGGTGCCAACATGCCGGATACCCAATGCAAATATAAATTTAGAAAGTTGCGGATTCATTTTTTCACGTATTGCCATAACTAAATTTTTAGCACTTAGTTCTGCGAATCGATCAAGCGTAACAAGTTGATCTTCATTTAATGAATAGAGATCGGCCGCATCATTAATCAACCCTGAATCCAAAAGAGCTATGACATTTTTTTCGCCCAAGCCATCTATATCAAGGGCCTGTTTTGAGGCAAAGTGTTCAATGTGTCTCCATGTTCGCGTGGGGCAATTGTTATTAACGCAGCGCCAAACTGCTTCTTTTTCTGGACGTAGGAGTTTTGAGTGACAGTCAGGGCATCTGACAGGCATAATAAATGCCTTCTCGGACCCATTTCTAAGTGAAGTGATGGCTTCTACGACTTCTGGAATAATATCACCAGCCTTTTGTATGATAACTGTATCGCCAATTCTTAAATCCTTCTTTTCAATTTCATCTTCATTATGCAGCGTTGCCATTTGAACCGTGCTGCCTGCGATTACAACAGGCTCCAGCACAGCAACCGGAGTTGCAGCTCCTGTTCGCCCAATACTAATAAAAATATCAATTAATTTTGTGGTCGATTGTTCTGCTGGAAACTTAAAGGCAATCGCCCCTCTCGGATTTTTTCCTACTATACCAAGGCGTTCATAAAGATTTCTATTATTAATCTTAAAAACTATTCCGTCAGTGTTGAACGGAAGCTCATGTCTTCTTTCACGCCATTTTTCAATAAATTTCTTTATTTCTTCAACGTTTTTTAGCTTTGTGGCATCTAGATTAACTAAAAATCCCAGCCGCCTAAGGTCCGAGTATGCTGCCTCCTGAGTCACTATCTCTGCGGTGTCATTTCTCAGAAGATCATAAGCTCGAAAATAAAGTTTTCTGCTTGCGGCAATCACGGGATCAAGCTGCCTAATTGTTCCTGCGGCCAAATTCCGGGGATTAGCATACGTAGATTCTTCTTTTGAACTTAAATAAGAATTTAATTCTTTAAAATCTTTTTTATACATAACAATTTCACCGCGAACTTCAGTTCTGCCATTTGAAAAAAAATCATCACCCATGAGTTTAAGAGGAATGCTTTTTACAGTCTTGCAATTTGCTGTAACGTCCTCACCGATTAATCCATCGCCTCTCGTTACTGCTTTTTTCAGAATACCGTCTTCATAAATCAAGGAGCATGCCAAGCCGTCCATTTTTATGTCTCCCCAAAAATCTGAGGTTTCCGATGCTGGCTCAAGTTTCGAGATCCTCTGTATCCATTTATTTATCTCGGTATCCTCAAAAATATCATTAAGGCTAACCATACGTGTTCTATGTTCAACTTTTTTAAATGAGTCAAGCGCCTGTCCGCCAACTCTTTGCGTAGGAGAATCAACAGAAATATACTCCGGATACTTTTCTTCTAGTTTTTTGAGTTGAGCAAACAAAGCATCATAGACAGAGTCAAGGACGGTTGGTTTATCAAGAACGTAGTACTCGTAAGAATATTTATTGAGTTGATCTCGAAGTTTTTTTATTTGTTCCACTTCATTCACTCTAAGCTCCCATAAAGCTTATATAAATAAACCTGACTAAAAAGGAAAATAATAAATACTAAGATAAACAACACGTAAGGGATAAAACCAGTGCTAATCATTGCAAAGAAGTAAAGCACTACAAAGAATAAAACAAGTAGAACAATAAAGAGAAGCGTTATTCTTCCAAGTATTTTAGTTCTTCTTAGTTTTGTAAGCGCAATTGATTGCTTAAAAGCCTTCATTGGGCGAACACGAGTGGTCGCACTTATATAAAAAGCCGGCCACAGCATAGTAAATAAGAGTAATCCGAAAAATAATGCTAAGACAGAAAGTAGAAATACGATAGTTGTTTCCATTGATGAGCCACTACTCTTTAGGGCGACGCTCAAAAACGCACCTGCAATAAGTGCTGGGATTAATGAAAGAACTAGTACCGTCGCCACTACAAGAGTGGGTATAAAATGCGCTGTTCCTTCATAAAATGCATCTAATACTTTCACGTCTTTCCCCTCATCAAGCTTTCGAAGTAACCAAATAGTAGCCATTACTGCAACTAAAAAGAGTAGCGACTGCGTGAGCACGACTGCATCAGATTGGCTATTTCCGTTATACATATTGCTAACTGCATAAGAAAGAGTGGTACTTGCTTGGCTTATTTTGGAAGCCCCTGTATTTACAGCGTTTCCCATACTAGATGTTAACGAAAATCCCATTACAAAAATAAAATATAATACCGCATATATCAGTAGTATTCCTGCTAATTTTTTCTTATTGTGTATTATTGTTTCATAAGATTTTTTAAATAGCTTTCTAGACCCAATAATAGATTCTGGAATATTCTTAACTACTTTTTCACTACGTTTTTTTTGAGCCATAAATTTCACCCATTTAATACTTCTATTATACAACTTTTTAACTAAAATAACCTGGTCAAAACCAGGTTATTTATATGGTGGGCAAGGAGGGACTCGAACCCTCAAGCCTTGCGGCAACGGATTTTAAGTCCGTCGCGTATACCAATTCCGCCACTCGCCCATTTATGCCATTAGTATAGCAATTGGAGGCGCCTACCGGAATTGAACCGGTGTAAAAGGTTTTGCAGACCTCCACGTAACCACTCCGCCAAGGCGCCAGCACTGTAGATTATAACAGAGAACCGCTTTGACGAAAAAACAATAAACGGGTTACTGCAGTGGGGGTAGTTTATCTTTAGTGCCGCCATAGGGCCCTGAGCCGTAGCCATACTTTGATGCAGGCTGCACTTTACTTGAGCCTGAAAGGATATCAAGTATTGCACTGAGGCCGAAAATGGACAAACATGCTGCGCCAAGAACTGCCACAAATTGTTTTCGGGACATTTCCTTGGCCATGATTTCATTCAGTCGTTTACTCATAAATATTTTATTTCTCAGTGCTTATGCTCTAATGATATCACTTATAAGTACCGGTTTCATCGGTTCCCTTTTAGTCTCAGGGCCCTCGATTGTTTCAGCAACCAGTGTTTTGCTGTTTTTTCTTCTGTTAGTTATTGCAATAATTAGAATTGCCAGCTGATACATAACGATAATTGGCACTGCTAGAACAATTTGGTTCATGATATTTGGTGCAAGATAGTTGACGCATTTCAAACATCTGCCATTGAGTCTACTAATGATTATAAACTAAAGCACCTGGTCGAAGTATTCCAATTATCGGGAAACTTGCTCACTTAACATTACGCTTGTGCTAAATGTTAATAAGTGCTATAATACATTTTATGATTTATTCAATCATTTCAAACCAAGCCAAGACGACAACGGTACTGTCCTAGACCGTTGGGTTTGTCATTGATTGAAAACTCCCGACGGCGGGAGTTTTTTTGTTTCTCAAGACAAAACTCCACTTAGGGCCGAAACTAGATACCACTTACCCTAACCATAACGGAGTTAATACAATGAAATACTTTATTTTAAATCAGAAGAAACAAGTCGTTGAGATAGACGACTACTTAAAGCTACCCGATGTTGACAGCGAGTTTAAGCGGTTTATCCGCCGAGAGGCACTCAACGAAGTGCTTGTAAAGCAGTCGAATGATAAGCCTGTGTATCTGGCACACGCCAGTAAGCTCGGCTTTAACTGGGAAGCTAATGCCGATATTGGACACGTCCAATACAATTACAAGGCCAACTTGATGCGTCGGCTTGTTCAAGACTACGCACGGCAGCTAGTTCATGGCATAGGCTTGCCAGTCTATGAAGTTAACGGTGCTAATATGTTTAGCCTGCAACACCCCGTAGTCAATGCCTACGCTTCTTTGTATGGTGATAGACTATACCAGTTCAAGTCAGGTAAATCCGACATAGTTATGAGCTATGACGCAAGCTATCCGCAGTTCAACCTAGCAGCCAAAGTACCACTAAGTCATAAACAATTACCGTTTGCACATTTTTCAATATCGGACTGCTACCGCCAAGAACAAAGCGGCGAAATGATGATGTTGCTAAGGCAGCGACGGTTCTATATGCCAGACGTACACCCATATTTCAAGGACGCCAGCGAGGCATTCGCTTGGTTTCCAAAACTACAGGCCAAGATCATGGAAGCTGGCGTAGCAGCTAAACGAGCCTACCAAGTCGTGATTGAAGTGCCGTCCGAAAAAGTCTGGCAAGAATACCAAAGCTACATTGAACAGATACCTGTTTCACTTGGTGCTGACGTGCTAGTTAATATCCTTGAAGACGGCAAAGACCGTTATTGGGTTGTGAACGTAGATTACAAGATAATCGACAAGCTCGGCCAAGCTCGTGAGATAGCCTGTATCCAAGTTGATATTGGTAACGCACCACGCCTCAACATTCACTATATCGACGAGAACGGGCAAGAAAAGCACCCTGTCATAATCCACTCGGCAATCCCTGGCGGCATTGAGCGATACCTCTACATTTTGTTCGATAACTTTGAACAAGGTTTACCAATATGGCTCAGCCCAGCTCAGATACGACTGATACCTGTTGGTGCCGAATATGTAGAGCATTGCCAGCGACTGATAGCAGAATACGCCAACCTACCGCTACGCATTGAAGTTGATGACCGTAGTGTTAGCGTATCGTCTAAGCTCAAGTCGGCACACGAAGAATATGTACCGCATAAGCT
>CAIRQE010000008.1 GCA_903880655.1 uncultured bacterium | reverse complement strand
CATTTTATAGTACCAAAATAAACAGCCTAAAGCTTTATTTATTGAATACGCTTATGTTATTGTAGAATCAACCAATAAAAATAGTAATGGGGGTGGCATGTTCGATCAAACAACTGGCCAAACTATGGCGCAACAATCCGGAACAGTAATGCCGGCACAAACTAATCAACCGGCAGTAGGTGCTGTAGGGCAAACAGTCATGCCGACACAACCTCCTGTAATGCCAGCAGCGCCGCAATTCGCACAGCCGGTAGCGAATAATGCCGCTGAGTCATTGGCAGCACCATCAATCGGAGATGACGGGACTCCTGTTTTTGAAAATCCTGAAAATACAATGGAAGCACCTGGGGTAGACAAAGATCTTCTAGATATTAAGAAAGAAGCACTAAAAGAGTTATCTCCTTTGGTTGGACAACTTAATTTACCCCCCGAAGAAAAATTCAAAACACTAATGATGATGATTCAGGCGTCTGACGATCAAGCATTGGTACCGATGGCCTACAAAACAGCTCACGAAATTACTGACGAAAACGCACGTGCTCAAGCACTTCTTGATGTAATTAATGAGATCAACTACTTCATGCAAAACAAATAGGGAAAATAGTAGGGACAAGGCTTAGGGATTGACCCTACCGCCAGCCGTTTTTGGCTCTAGGTCAAAGTTGCGTATATAGTTCTTATCAATAGTTTGGATAAGTTAGATACTTGTTTACAGCGTGAACACAGTAAACATCCCTTACACGTTATTTGTATAACTGACTATGTGAGCCAACAGCAACAAAGAGTACCCTTTTTTCGGTAATCACTTGATAATGTAGGCGTAAGTCGCCTCCCGCACTGATAGAGCGAAACCCTAGCCACTTTCCTTTCAGCCCGTGATTACGGAGCGAGGAAGTAGTTACGTCTTGAAAGAACAACGCAACAGCCTCTCTGGCTTGTTGTTGCTTTTTGCGGGGTAATTTACCAAATTGTTTGTTGAACGATTTGGTAAAATCAACATCCGTAGTCTACTTTTTCATCAAGCCGTCAAGGTGGGCTAATGCCTCCTTAGAACCTTTTGTATGAGTGATATCACGGTCAGCTTTATAATCAGCGTCTGCATCCGTCATAATCTGTTCTAGGTACGCTGTCGGCTTCAAATCTGTGCTTAATACTACCCGCCTATCACGCAAAGCCTGTTTGACGACCATATTTACAAGAGCGGTGCTAGACACGCCTAGCTCGGCGGCAAACTTCTTTAGCTCCCGCTTTGTGCCCTCGTCTGTTTTGATACTTAGTTGTACGCTACTCATAATATAGCCATCGTATATCTATCGTATGTCTATGTCAATACGCTAGGTATATCAAAAGAGACTTTTTAAAAGGACTCCACGTGGAGTCCTTTTTTTATATTTTTTTCTCTTGCTACATCATTCCCATGCCACTCATGTCAGGAGTTGCATTTGTCTTTTCGGGAACATCAACTACAAGTGCACCCATGGTCATCGCAGTACCTGCGATTGATGCCGCATTTTGTAGCGCTTCTTTCGTCACTCGAGCCGGGTCAATAATCCCCTCTTTTTTCAAATCAACGAGTGCACTTGCACTATTGACGTTAACGCCCTGGCCAACTTTTCCTGATCGAATCTTTGGCAACCATTCGTCTGGATTAAGGCCGGCATTACTAAGAAGTACGCGAAACGGCTGTTCAAGCGCGTTTTTAAGCAATTGGCCACCCGCCTTAAGAGTATCGTCTCCTGAGATTACGATCGATTCGGATAAGTTAATAAGGCTTACCCCGCCGCCAGGAACGATGCCCTCACTAAGCGCTGCCTTAACTGCAGCAACTGCATCATCTACCCGATATTTCTTCTCTTCTATTTCGGTTTCAGTTGCTCCGCCGACTTTAATCACCGCTACCTTTCCAGCCAGCGCAGCTCGTCTTTTTTCTAAATTATCTTTTTCATACTCTGATGTAGCCGATTCAGCCTGCGTCTTAATCTGCTTTATACGAGCAGTAATTTCAACTGGATTTCCGCTGCCCTCGATAATGGTCGTTTGGTCATTGGTTACAATTACTTTGCGAGCAGAGCCCACGAAGGAAAGATCCACGCTTTCAAAATCATCACCTTGGTCTCCGCTAATTATTTGCGCACCGGTTAGGATAGCAATGTCCTGCAGGATATCCTTGCGGCGATCCCCAAAAGCGGGTGCTTTGATAGCTACAGTGTTAAATACGCCTTTAAGCTTATTCAAAACGAGTGTCGTCAGTGCTTCGCCGTCAACATCTTCTGCAATAAGAACGAGATCCTTCTTACCAGCTTGAGCAAGTTTTTCGAGTAGTGGTAGAAAATCTTGCGTTGAGCTAAGTTTTTTATCGGTTACAACAATAGCTGGTTTATTATAAATCGCTTCCATTCGCGCTGGATCGGTAACGAAATAAGGACTAACGAATCCTTTATCGATAGTAAAGCCTTCGACAACTTCGCTTTCAAGCTTAAGTCCCTGCCCTTCTTCAACCGTAACCACTCCATCTTTGCCAACTTTTTCTATAACTTCAGCGATAAGAGCTCCGATTTCAGCGTCTCCAGCACTAATAGTTGCCACTTCTGCAACGCGTTTTTTATTTCCCTCGATTGATTCAGAAAGAGTAGCAAGTTTTTTCAGTGCCTGTTCAGTAGCCTTTTCAAGTCCCTTACGAAGTTGCATAGGATTATGTCCTGCGGCGATTAGTTTATTCGCCTCATTAAGCAAGTGATAAGTTAAAACGGTAACAGTAGTTGTACCGTCACCAGCGACATCATTCATCTTATTTGCTGCTTGTTTTATAAGTTCAGCGCCTACCTTATATCCAAGCGTTTCATCATCGACATCTTGAATATCTACTGCTTTGGCTACAGTAACACCATCGTGCGTAACACTTGGGGCGCCATAACTTTTACCAACCACCACGTTTCGACCCTTTGGGCCCATGGTTGTTTTCACTGCGTTATACAGAATCTCGGCACCACCGAGAACTCGTCGTCGTGCATCTTCATCATAAAAAACTTTTTTTGCCATTATATTCCCTGTTCTGTCTAGTTAACTGTTGCTAAAATGTCTTCTTCTTTAAGGAGTATGTAGTCTGATCCGTCTAATCTCACGTCCGTTGTACTGTAACTTTTGTAGAGAATTCGATCACCTTTTTTAACAGATTTCACCTTGTCTCCCACGGCGAGTACCTTTGCCGTCTTAGGTTTTTCAGTTGCTTGTGCAGAGAGAAAAATGCCACTGGCAGTTTTCACTTCCGCCGCGTCCTGCTCTGCAACAACATTGTCTGCAAGTGGTTGTATCTTTAATGCCATCTCGTACCTCCATTATTTACTTAGGTATTAGCACTTAGATAGCTAGAGTGCTAATTTGTCTTTCTATAGTAGGAATTGCTTGGTGGACTGTCAAGAGTTATGAAATCGCCAATATACCCTCAAGGACTAAGGCAGTATCCTGCCAGCCATCGACAGCAATGGTATCAATTCCAAATGCTTTCACGGGATAATCGTTTCCGCCCTCTTCAAGCTTGTCACCAATAAAAAGAATTTCTTCTTTTGAGATACCAAGCGCTTCAATTAGTTTCTTCATTCCATAGGCTTTATCGATACCTATTGTTGTGACGTCAACAGATGTTGTCCCGCCCACTCGGACTTCAAGGTCATCAAGTCGTTCAGCAACATAATCTCTGATTGCGTGTTTTTTTGTACCGTCTTGATCCCACGCATATTTGTCCTCAGGGCTGGCTTGCTGGCCCAGAGCACTGTAGGTTATTTGACTACCCCTATCTTCAATTATCTCTCCTGCAGGGTTTGCCTCCCAAAGATTGAGCTTCTTTGCAGCCTCCTCAAGTGTTTCTATAATTTTCTTTTTCTGAGCTGGAGCTAAATCTTCTGCGTACTGCTGTTCCCATTCATGTTTCGATTCATGATAGCGATAATATCTTGTTCCGCAGGTGGGCATAAGGTGTAATTTTCTAAGAAGTAAATCTTCAACTTCAAGGCGGCTCGCTACCTGCTTCTTAATCTGCTCAAATGATCCACCTGTTATAACACATACATCGTAGTGGACGAGTAATTTTTCTAGCAATTCAGACATCCTGTCAGTAATTGGTGATTTAGTGATGGCAAGTGTGTCGTCAAGATCAAATGCTATTAGTTTTTTCATGTTTTCCTTTCGTTATACATCTCCCTAAGTACATCTCGGGCTACTTCACGCTCATCCCAAGCAAGCTTTGTGCTTCCCATTGCCCGATAATCTTGATGGCCAATACCAGCAAGAATCACTACGTCACCTTTTTTGGCGTCAGCAAATGCCTGCTTAATTGCTTCCCTGCGATCTGCAATTTCAGTACACTTTTTGAGCTCACCCTGTTGCTCGATACCTTCAAGTACTGCTTTTCTAAT
>CAIRQE010000007.1 GCA_903880655.1 uncultured bacterium | reverse complement strand
TTTCAAGCAGAAGACGGCATACGAGATAGTGGTCAGTGACTGGAGTTCAGACGTGTGCTCTTCCGATCTGACATCAACCAGAATCTAATAGACGGCTTTGCTGAATACTTGAGTATTGATCTAAATATGGCTTCTAATGGTTCGGGAAAGTATATGAAAACCTTTCGCACAATGATGAATTACGCTAAACAGAAGAAGCACATATCGTCAGATGTTCTAGCCGAAAATAAAGTACGTGTAACAAAGGAAACCCCGGACAATATCTATCTTAATGAGGTTGATATTGAAGACATGATGAAGATAAAGGAATTTGATAGCGATCTTCAGGAGATAGTTAGGGATCTGTTTGTTATTGGGTGCAAGACTGGTCTGAGGTTTAGTGATTATTCAACTCTAACGGCTCAGAAGATAAATAATGGATTCATACATCTTACACAACAAAAAACACAAGGCCGAGTAACCATACCAATACATCCTATCGTTGCTGAAATCCTTGCTAAATATCCGGATGGTTTACCGAAATGCCCACCTAATCAAGTATTCAACCGATATCTAAAGGAAATAGGAAAGAAACTACCACAACTGGATGTAGCCTTTGAAAAAATACTCACACGTGCAGGAAAACCAGATCCGGTGACATATAAGAAGTATATGTTACTTCAGTCTCATACTGCTAGAAGGAGTTTCTGTACTAATGAGTACTTAAACGGCACGCCTACCATAACTATCATGGCTATATCCGGACATAAATCTGAGAAGTCATTTATTGCTTATATAAAAGCCGACTCCCTACAACATGCTATTCTAATGATGAAAGGCTGGCAGGAAAGAACAAAGAAGAAGGATGATAATACTGACCCGGAAGAAGTAGCTGCTTAATGAATGTGACCCAATCATTATAGTAAGACAATCAATAATGATTGATAGGAGTGATACTTATACCGGCTTCTCTAAACAAAAACAATTTTAATAAAATCTAAAATCAAATTTTATGAACGCAGCACTAAAATTAGCTTCTTTCGCAAGCAACCAAAAGTATGTAAAACTAACCCCAGTATTAACTATGGCATTGTTGGAAGCTGGCAACATCTCACATATTATTCGTATGTGGGTACAACATTCAACTGAAGGAACATCATTAGTCGGTTGGTGTTGTATTAATTTCGCACTTATTCTCTGGTGCAACTTTTACAGGGTTATGACACCCAATGAAAAAATAGCGATCTATTCGTCTCTATTCGGTATCACAGTAAATTTCTGTGCAATATTCTCGATCATCTATATCCGTTATTGGTAAGAATATTGTTGTAATAACAATCAACCTATACAGAATCAAATGACCAGTAACATAACTAGTCGCCACAGTAATTATTTATTGATTACTAAACAAGGTACTAAACAAGGTAGTCGTATGAGTAATCCAACTTACTGATTGGCTCTTTACTTAATAATAAATAAGATATGGAAACCGCCACAAAAACCGCCACAAATCATCTATAAAAAAAAGAAACCCTTACTAGGTAAGGGTTTCAGCAGCTGAGCTGCGGACTGGACGGGACTTAACTTTTTATATATGTTTTGATACTTTCTTACGGGAATGAATACCT
>CAIRQE010000006.1 GCA_903880655.1 uncultured bacterium | reverse complement strand
GGCTTATTAAGGCCAATGTTCCAGCTCGCATCGCCTTTACAGTAGTAAGTTACGTTGACTCAAAAACCATCATTGATCAGCAAGGGGCTGATAAATTACTCGGCATGGGTGATATGTTGTTTATGACGAGTGATATGGGTAAGCCTATTCGCGTACAGGGTGCGCTCATAGATAAAGAAGAGATTGATAAAGTTACTGATTTTCTTCGAGCCCAACGAGATCCCCAGTATGATGATGAAGTTGTTAGTATGCCAGTTCAGCTCAATGGCAAGGGCGGCGTCGTCGTTGATCATGGGGCGAGTGAAGCAGACGATGATATGTGGAAAGACGCCGTAACTGTAGTCGTTGAAAGCGGTAAGGCCAGCACTAGCTTGCTGCAACGTAGACTCAGGATCGGTTATGGAAGAGCCAGCCGTATTATTGATGAGATGGAAGAACGTGGGGTTGTTGGGCCTGCTGATGGCGCAAGACCAAGAGAAGTACTCGTACGCAACGTAGAAGAAGTTTTTCGCAGTTCCGATGAAGAAATTAATGAAGTAGTTTCTGACGATCCACGCGATGAACTTATTACCTAGCAAAGACGGTCCTTCTCTTGACTTATAGGGGTAAATAGGATAAAATTACATCATTATTAATTAACTTCAGGTTACCATTTTTAAAAGAGGTAGCCAGATCCGAAGGAAGGGACTTACATGCAACAATACGAGATTGCAGTGCTTTATCATCCTGATCTTGAAATAGATCTTGATAAGTCAGCACAAAAAGTTACAAAAATTTTCACCGACAATGGCGGGAAAGTAGTAGCTGAGGACAATTGGGGAAAAAGAAAACTTGCCTACACAATCAAAGGGCATGATCACGCAGTATATGTTTTTTATACGGTTGACTTGCCGGCTGAAGGTGTAAGAAAAGTTGAATCTATCCTTAACATCACTGATGAAGTGGTGCGATTCCTTATTACCAAGCCTGACATCAAGGCCATCAAAAAAGCGGAAGCTTTCAAGATAGCACGAGCCAAGAAGCAGGCAAATAGGGTTGAACAAAAAGAAGAAAAAGAAGAAGATAACGAATAACAGGGAATTTAAGAGGGGAGAACAAGATGGCAAGAAGCTTTAATCAAGTAGTACTTATGGGAAACCTAACAAGGGATCCAGAACTAAGAGCAACGCCTAATGGTCAAAATGTATGCAGTTTCAGTCTTGCTCTCAATCGATCCTACAAAGGATCTGATGGTAACTGGCAAGAAGCAACTGATTACGTTGACGTATCAGCTTGGGGACCAGTTGGTGAACGAGTTCACCAATACGTCACCAAAGGACGCCCAGTGCTCGTAAGTGGACGCCTACAGAGCAGCACTTGGGAAAAGGATGGTCAGAAGCGAAGCAAGGTTGAGGTTGTCGCACAGGACGTTACATTCTTAGGCGGAAGAGGTGAAGGTGGAGATGAATCACCGGCACCATCAGCCCCCGCAAAAACTACTAAAAAAGCTTCCGATAAAGATGTTGTCATCGATGACATTTCTGACGAGCCAATTGATCTCTCCGAGATTCCATTTTAGAAAGGAACTATACATATGGCAAAGAACAAGCACAAACAAGTTACTGGCGCAGTATATTTTGATTACAAAGACTTTAAGACTCTTCAACGTTTTGTTAACCAATTTGGTCAAATCGAAGTTCGTAAGCGAACCGGTTTAACTGAAATGCAACAACGAAGACTTGCAAAGGCAATCAAACGAGCTCGTCATATCGCGTTACTTCCATTCGTTTCACACGGGTAGAAAACGACTAATATATCTCTTAAAGTAAAGTGAGTAAAAGCTATGGCTTTTGGTATAACAGATTTAAAAAAAGGTACTATATTTCAACTAGACGAAGTTCCGTATAGAGTTCTTGTATATGGTCAAAAAGTAATGGGCCGCGGCGGCTCAATTGTTAACGTTCGTATCAAGAGTTTGATAGACGGTAAGGTCCTTGATAAAACATTTAAGGGAAGTGAAGATATCCAACCCGCAGATGTTAACTATTCAACCATCCAATATCTCTATAACGATGGAACCACTTTCTATTTCATGGATAATAACAGCTATGAACAGATTGAATTATCCAGTGAAATCGTTGAGGAGAACGCGGGCTATTTGAAGGAAGGTGACGAGATTAAGGCACAGCTCTATAACGGGATTGTGATTAATATTGAACTTCCTAAAAATGTCTATCTTGAAGTAACGTATTCTGAAGACGCAGTAAAAGGCGATACTTCAAGCAGTATCCAAAAAGATGCCGTACTTGAAACAGGTATTACCGTTAAAGTGCCAGCGTTCATTAAACAAGGTGATGTCATCAGCGTAAGTACTGAAGACGGCACCTATAGAGAACGCAAGAAAGACTAACGTGACTAAGTACCGGCTTGATCATGAGCTTTTGAAGCGATCAATGGTCAGCACAAGATCACAAGCTGAAAGCTACATTAAACTAGGGTTAGTTTTGGTGAATAAAAAGCCAGTAACTAAGCCTGGTTTTTTTGTTGGCGCGGAAGCATCGATTGAATTAAAACAAAAAGAACAATATGTCTCCCGAGCAGGGCTTAAGCTTGAAAGTGTGGCAAAGGATCTAGACCTTTCTTTTAAGAATAAAGTGGTGCTTGATGTAGGTAGTAGTACTGGTGGTTTTACCGATTTTGCCCTTAAAAATGGAGCCAAGAAAGTTATTGCTGTCGATGTTGGGTCAGATCAGCTTCACCCCTCACTTCGTAATAATGAAAAAATTGAGCTACACGAAAAAACAGACATTCGTGACTTCATAACAGATCAGGTGATAGATGTTGTGGTGATAGATGTCTCATTTATTTCACTCCGAGAAATTCTGCCTGCAGTTGTAAAACTTGTGAATACAAAAACAGTTATAGCTGCGATGTGTAAGCCTCAATTTGAAGCAGGTTCAGAAGGACGACACAGTGGAGTTGTTAAGAATGATTCGCTCAGGCGAGCGATTCTTAAAGATTTTGAAATATGGGTTAAGAGACAATTTGTGGTGCTCAAAAAAGCTGATTCAAAAATAGCAGGAGCTAAAGGTAATAAAGAGCGTTTTTACTTGCTTAAAAAGGTGTAGTTTAGACGTTAAACCGAAACTCAACGACATCGTTTGGCTTCATAGTGTAGGTTTTGCCCTCAGTGCGAACTTTTCCGGCACTTCGAGCTTTCGTAAGGGATCCGGCTTCTATGAGATCGTTGTAATCAACGATTTCAGCAGCAATAAATCCCTTTTCAAAGTCGCCATGGATAACGCCAGCTGCCTGAGGGGCTGTATCGCCAATGTGAATTGTCCAGGCTCTCACTTCTTGAACCCCAGCCGTTAAATAACTCTGCAGGCCTAACGTTTTGTAGGCACTTTTTATGAGCTGCACAAGCCCAGACTCTTTAATGCCATATTCTTCAAGCATTTCAATTCGATCGGGTCCATCAAGCTGTCGTAGCTCGTCTTCAAGCTTGGCGTTCACAAACAGAGCTTCGCTCGGGTGCACGATGTTTCCGAGCTGCTGCTTTTTCCCTTCGTTTTTTAGTGTCGCCTCATCAACGTTAAAAAGATAGATAATTGGCTTGGCCGTAAGCAGCTGGAGCTGCTTGTATTCAGATATTTCTTTTCGAAGAGTTTCATCGCT
>CAIRQE010000005.1 GCA_903880655.1 uncultured bacterium | reverse complement strand
TCCTGCCTCGCTGCCTTTCTCATAATGTTCCTCGCCGCGTAGTTTGGCGATAACTCTAGCTACTTCATCTTCAGGGTCACTCTGCCATTTTCGATATGGAATCCGAAGCACGGACCAACCTGCGCGCTCAAGTATGGCTTGACGCTCCACATCTTCAATTTTTAATTCACCATGTTCGTCCATATGGTAAATCTCACCGTCACATTCAACCGCCAAGCGATTGCCATCAAGTTCACAAACGAGGTCTATTGAAAAGCCGCAAGATGGGTACTGGTGAACTACATGGACTCCACTAGCTCGGAGGGCCCTGCCAACTTCAGCTTCAAATTCTGAGTCTGTCTTCCCAAGTTTTGGGTACTCGCGTACTTCTTTCCCTTCAAACACAGCTTCACAATGCTCTAGCCAATCAGCAATGGTCGCTCTGGTTCCGCTTGCTTTACCAAAGGTGTCAATTGGGGCTGAGTAAAACACGTGAATTTCGTCCCTAGCGCGAGTGAACGCGACGTTTAGCATCCCTTGGATATGGTCATCTTCCATCTGTCTCGCAGAAAGTGCAGCCTCAGGCAAGTACTACTTCAGTTGTGCAGCAAAAAATATCGTCATCAATGTTATTTGTTGGAGAAGTTTTCTGGGGCAGAGGTATAGAATATTTTGCTAATCGTTCACCACTAAAGTACGCCTTTCCCTTTTCTGGTCTCACGACAGATGTTCGTAATAAATATGATAATTGGATTGGAGACCTAGAGTGTCCTGTCACAACGACAGACATTCCTTATCAAACGCAGGTAGACCATTTGCAATTTAATTGTCGTCCAGAATATCTATCCGAAGCCAAAAAATGGTTTAACGCTTTCACCCTTGCCAATAACCATTCATTTGATAATCGCGGCGCTACAGGAGAGGCTGAAACAAGAGCAAACCTTGAAAATGTAGGGATTCAATATTTTGGTACCTACGATATTACTGATACTTCCAATTCCTGTGAGGTTATTGCTATGAATGCAAAATCGACAGCTGGAACAATAACGAAAAATATAAAAATTCCGGTCGCGATGTGTGGCTACATGCTCGTCGTAGATACGGTACCCACAGATGCAGAGCTTTCATCCATAAAGAAATATTCCGAAGTCATGCCTGTCATAGTCATGCCACACATGGGGGTAGAATATAGACCAATTGCTGAAGACGTTAAAGTTGAAACATACCATCGTATGATTGATGCCGGTGCTGATGTAGTACTTGCCACTCATCCGCACGTTATTCAAAATAGTGAAAACTATAAAGGACGCTTAATTCAATATTCGGCAGGAAATTTTATGTTTGACCAGCAATCGATTGGTCGTGATAACACACTTTCGCTCGGAATAGCACTCAGTATAGAAATTAATGATCAGGCAGCCATAAAAACCTATGAAGAAATTGGACCAACGTGTGCAGTGTTTAAAGATACATGCCTAACAAAACTTCAGACTAAAATACCAACGAGACCAAAGATTAGCGTAAGCTACGGCCACGAATGCTTCTATGAACCAAACTATTTTCCTAAACCTGCCGATACAGCTACCTGCAATGAGATACTTCAACAATCAACATGGCAATCGGCTACTAAGAATCTCAGCAATTCCTGGTAAATTAGCTGGTCTCTACTTTTTATTGTGTGTAGAATACTAAATATATGCAAAAAATTCTTGTTACTGACTCACTCTTTATTTTTGATACACATATCGAAACACTCAAAAATGCTGGCTATGAAGTTGAACGGCTTGACACTCCAACTGCAACAAGTGCCCAACTTATTGAAGCTCTTCGCGGAAAGGTAGGCTATATTTTAGGAGGTATCGAATTGGTAACCGATGAAGTATTGGTAACGACGAATGAGTTAAAAGCAATTGCCTTCACTGGAGCTGACTATAAATCTTTTATACCAGGCTGGAAAACAGCGCAGGAAAAAGGAATCATGATTGCCGATGCACCCGGTGCTAATGCTTTTGCAGTTGCTGAATTTGCTCTTGCGACGAGCCTATCTATGCAACGAAATTTATTTGAATTAGGCCGGACTGGTGAGAAGAAATTCGAATCTACTCGTTCACTTCAGGGTGTAACTATTGGGATTGTCGGAGCTGGTAATATAGGCACAAAAATAGCAAAAATGGTTGGTGCCTTTTCTCCAAAAGAAGTTTTGTATTACAGTCGAACTGAAAAAGAAGAAATGAATGCGACCTTTACGACGTTGACCGATCTTTGCTCTAAAGCTGATGTACTGTTTGTTGCAATTCCTGATAGTTCCGGAAAAGTTTTTAATACAGAAATAATCAGCAAACTTAAAAATAATTGTCTCTTTATATGCGTCTCTCCTTCGGTCGTAGAGTACGAACCACTTTTGAAGCGTCTACAAGAAGGAACTCTTCGAGCTGCTGTTGATTGTCCTGCGCCTAGTGAAGCCTTTAATAAGCTTCCATTGAGCGTTTGGTTTAATCCAAATGATCACACCGCTTATAATACTCATATTGCCAATAGTATCGCGAGTGATATGGGTGTAGCTTCAATTATAAATATGCTCACTACTGGTGAAGATAAATATCGGGTATTATAAGTAATATGAAACTTTCATTGCTTAGAAAGATAAAGGAAAATGATGAGTGTTATACGTTTGTGTTTGCCAATGAAAACAACATCAGTTGGAAAGCTGGGCAATATATGCAATACACGCTACCGCATGAACCAATGGATGATCGAGGTGGCAAGCGTTGGTTTAGTATTTCATCAGCTCCTTCAGAAAAAGAGATCCACTTAACAACACGAATTAATACAGAAAAAGGGAGTAGTTTTAAAAAAGCACTTTTGGCTATGCAGCCAGGTGAAGAAATTATGGCAGATACTCCAGAAGGAGATTTTATTCTAGATACTCCTCCAGATAATATTATTTTTGTAGCTGGCGGTATAGGCATTACCCCTTATAGAGCAATTCTTAAGGATCTCCAGGCTCGTTCTATCCCGATGAATATAACTCTGCTGTATGCAAACAGAAGCTTGGAGCTTACAACTTTTAAAGATGAACTTGAATCTATAAAAAGTACGAATCCTGGTCTAGAAATAGATTATTTTTTTGGGGAAAGATTCATTACAAAAGAAGATCTTAAAAAAGCAGCGTTACGTTTCGTTAAACCTATTTTTTATGTTTCAGGTCCGGAACCGATGGTTGAAGTGTTTAAAAAAACACTTCAAGAAATAGGCATTGATGATGAGCACTCTCGTTTTGATTATTTCCCCGGCTACTCGATAGATCTGAAATAGATTTATAGCCCTTGTGCTAATTTTATATTTAGGCGTACAATCAGATTTGGAGATATTAGTTTATTTTTAACGTAAAAAAAGCGAGGCACTATGTCACTTCATTCACTGACTCAAATAAAAACAAAAATAAATAACTCCTTTGTAACATCAGCAAAACTAGTACTTTTCTTAGTACTAAGTGTTAGTCTTATGATGCCTGCGTTTGCTAGTGCAGCAGGAACCGATATAATCTCGAGCACACAGTTTCAGGATCCGAATCCACAAACTGGGGATCAGTTTGGTGAATCAGTTGCAGTTTCCCAGGATGGCTCGACAGCTGTCGTTGGTGCGCCTAACTATTCCACTGGATCAA
Organism: uncultured bacterium; assembly: GCA_903880655.1. Classification (GTDB taxonomy): domain Bacteria; phylum Patescibacteriota; class Saccharimonadia; order Saccharimonadales; family CAIOMD01; genus CAIOMD01. Next base: position 11,868 of record CAIRQE010000005.1, on the reverse strand, counting down.
ATGGCCTAACGGGTGCAGCGTATGTTTTCTCAAATGATGGAACGGGCTGGGTGCTTGCGACCACACTGCTTCCAACTGATAATGCAATGTATGATCGACTTGGAGTGTCCGTCGCAATTACTCCAGATGCAACACAAATTGTTGTTGGCGCTTTCTATGTCCCTTACGGCAATATAACTCCCGTTGGGCATGGCAAAGCATATGTATTCTCTGTACCCGATGGTGGCTGGAGCGCAACCCCTACGACTTCTGAAGTGACAGAATTAGTAGCGAGTGACGCGACACCAATGGATAATTTTGGCTGGCATGTTTCAGAATCAAATGATGGTAAAACTGTGCTCGTCACTGCTCGCTACAAAACTATTGATGGAAAATTATACAATGGTGAAGCCTACATATATAACCAGCCGGCTAATGGATGGAGCTCTGTCAGTAGCCCAATTACCGAAGATCAGATCCTATTACCTTCTTCATCATTAATCAGTAATCGTTTCGGTTGGTCAGCGACTCTGTCTAATGATGGTTCACAGGCTTTCGTAGGTGCCCCAGGAAGTAAAACTGTTTTTCAATATGTAGAACCTAGCGGCGGTTGGGGATCTGATCAGCATACAACCACCGAAGACTCTCAAATTGTTGCACCAATTTCGGACGATATTGCCTTTGGTCTTTCGCTAGCTCTTTCATCAGATTCAACGACTATTGTGATTGGTGCCCCCTTTCAAGTAGTTAATTCAAATATTTTTCAGGGCGCGGCATACGTGTATAAGTTCGATGGCTCACAGTGGGTTGATTCCGCTACACTAACCGCACAAGATGGGAGCGCATGGGATACCTTTGGTCTTTCGGTAGCGTTATCGCAAGATGGTTCTTCGGTACTTGTTGGAGCTCCTTATCGTGTCGTTAATGGACTCACGAGTGCGGGAACTGCTTATACTTATGGCCTGAATAGTGATAGCACATGGTCACTGAATAGTGAATTAACAGAGCCAAGTCCAGCACAAGACGATAACTTTGGTTTTTCAGTAAGTATGCTTAGTGGCTCTAGCATTTTTGTAGGTGCCCCAGCCCTCACTGCCCCATATATTGTTACAAGTAATGCAGTGTCTGCATCTTCAGCAGCTTTGTCCGCTCATGCTGCCCAAGCTCCCATGGCATCATCGTCTAGAATTCATGGAGGATCAGCATACTATATTAGAAAAGTTTCAACACCTCCTCCTGTGATTAAGCCTGCTATCACTAGTTTTACTGCCTCAGCAGGTGTTGGTGGACTAGTGACAATTACGGGAACTAATTTGTCCGGAGCAACTGCAGTCAGCTTCAATGGAAAGCTTGCGACACCAATTATTGCTAATACCGCAACGGCTATCACTGTTCGCGTCCCCTCCGGGGCAACGACTGGAAAGTTATCTATTACTAATGCCAAGGGAACTGTTATTTCGACCACTAACTTTGTAGTTAACCCTATCCCTGCTCCTGCTATTACTGGCCTAACTATTCCAGCCATAGTGTTAGGGCATAATGTCACCATTAAAGGCACAAACCTTTTGAATACTTCATCTGTAACTTTGAATGGCACTTCTTTGACTATAGTGAGCAAAAAAGCTACAGCAGTTGTCGTTACAATTCCGGCAGCGGCTACATCGGGTCATTTAGTAGTAACAACTCCTAGCGGAACAGTAACTTCAAGCGGTTTCGTTACGGTACCAGCTCCCGCCATTTCTTCTTTATCCGTAGCTAAACAGCATGTTGGAAAAAACGTAACAATTTACGGAACAACATTCATTGGAGTTACGAGAGTAACGCTAAACGGTGTCACTATTTCTTCCTTCACTAAGACTGCTACTGCAATAACCTTTACGGTCCCGTCTGGTTCCAAGACAGGATACATAGTTGTCACAAGCCCTAGTGGAACAGCAACTTCGTCTACAAAGCTCACGATCTATTAAGCTTGGGCCTTCATTTTTGCTATACTATCATTCATGATTAGAGAAGCATTCCATTCATTTGATTATGAATCGTTGAACTACCAAGACCGCAAAGATATACATGACGCTTTAGCGGAAACAACCCTTAAGCACATTAGTGGCAGTGACGGACTGTTTACCGCCGTTCCATTTGATGTAGCCGCAAACCCATCACAAAGAATTGAGCATACTCGTTTATCCCCCGCGCCTACAACATTCGAGGAGATAGATATTCTTTCATCAGTCGCCTCACCACGCCTCTACCCTGCTATAAAAGAGGCCCTCGACAAGCAAAAATCATTTGTGAGTATCGCGGAACAGCGACGCAAAGAAGGTAAGCATTTATTCAGTCTTACAACCCACCAGCAAATGGTAGATATCGCTCTATATGATGCAGCTTGGGTTGGTGCAACTAAGCACGATAAATGGGAGCGAGACAATGGCCTTATTATTAGTCGTGGAGTAACAACGGTCCAGGCATTTGGTATGGCTGCCTCTGAAGTGACGCAGAAACTTGGAAATGTTTTTTTAAGTTTCCCACGAACCAAAACTATAATGAATCTTTCAGATAGTTTTAAAAAGACACAAGAAGAAAAACGAGCACAAAATCTTACTGCACCTACCATTGATATCGACCAACTCATCACTACAAATAATCATAGAATGAGAAATGAGATTAAAGAATGGCTTGAAGTGAGTCCGCACCAACTTGCAAGAAGATTAGGACGTCACGCGCTTGGGAGGTATCTACACGTAGCATTTACTGGCAGCACCGACAAAGTGACCTATGGAGATAATCATGCACCTGAACGAATTGTAATGGGCAAGGTAGCAAACGGAACTGCAGATATCGTCAAGCATGGTTTGGTTGTTCCAATTGTATTATGGGATCAAGATGATCCTATTGTCGAAATAGGTGCAGTGATGGAAGTTTCAGATAGGCGTGGACTTGAAAAAGTTCAGGAATGGCAAAGAAGCACCCTGGCAAAAAAACTCGGTATTCCCGATTCAGCAGTGACCGTAGAGCAGTAGTAGCATACTCAAACCCACATACACTATTGATCCCTTGCACGTTCAAATAAGTTGTTTGCTATTATAGTCGTATGATTAATTTAATTGCAGCAATAGATATCCATCGCGGCATAGCTAATAACGAAGGCATACCATGGAAGCTTCCGCAGGATAGGCACTATTTTAAAGAACAAATAAAAGGATCGACAGTAATCATGGGCAAGCATGTCTATGATGAGCTTGAGCACCCTTTCGAAGGATGTAATAACTTTGTTCTAACCCATCAGGTCGATAATTTACGAGAAGGCTTTAGTGCCATCCATAACTTCAGTTCGTTCATCCAAGAGCATTCCAACGAAACTATATGGGTGCTAGGCGGCGCACAGCTATACGAACAGACACTACCGTTTGCTGATCAACTGTACATAACCCAACTTGATACAGATTTTTCTTGTTCTAAGTTTTTTCCAATTTTTAGTAATAATTTTATTTTGCTTAGCGAGACCCCTAAACAAAAAGACAATAACATCTCTTTTTCATTTCAAATTTGGCGAAAAAAATAAGTTACTCAACTGGTTCGTCAGTTTTAACTTGTACGATAACCTTAGTTGTTGTTTCAGGTTTCTTCTCTTCGCCTGAAGGTTCATCAGTTTTTTTGTTAGCATTGATCGGCAAACGAAAACCAAATATTGAGCCCTTGCCTGCTTCTGAAGAGAAAATAGTTCTTCCGTTTTGATCATTTACTACACGTTTAACCAAGTAAAGGCCGATGCCGGTACCGTTTGGACTCTGCTCTTTAGCATTATCTGCGCGGAAGAATTTTGTAAATAACTTATCTTTTGCATCTTCAGGAACTCCGATGCCCGTATCGATGACCTTAAACTCAACTTCATCATTAGCTTGAGAAAGGAATACGTCTACGACTCCGTCTTTTGGTGTGTAGAATATAGCATTGTTAACTAGGTTAAGTACTGCCTGGCGAGTTTTTGCTTCATCGAGTTGCATCATAGGTATTTGCGCTTCTGGCTCGTGGTACGTTAAGGTTATGTTCTTTTCATTTGCTGCCACCGATAGTTCGTCCACCTGATCCTTAACGAGTGAGTTCATATTTACTTCAGATGCTTCAATAACAAATTGTCCAGCGTTCATTCGACTGACGTTCAATAGATCAAAAACGAGGGCTTTCATATTCTTAGTTCGGGTTAGTGTTTTTTGGACCGCAGACATTATCTTTTCATTTGCTTCACCGTAGAATCCTTGAACAATAAGGGTCAAAAAACCTTCCATTGCACTTAAGGGGGTTCCTAATTGGTGAGAGAGCATCGAGATAAAGTCATCCTTAACAGAATCTTTTTCCTGTAGTTCCTTGTTAACCGTTTCCATATCTTTGGATATTTTTTCTAATTCCTCTTTTTGCTCAAAGAACCCTTGAATAGTTGCGGCAAGATCACCGAATTGCGTCTTAGTCGTCGCCATTTTATCAATAGAGCGAGGATCTTGGTTCCTTACACTGTCGGTTATCATTTTTAGTGGTTTTAGGATTATGAGCCAAAGGGTAAATGAAATAATAATGACGAGACCGAGACCGAGTAGCCCCACAACCATAAGTTCTTTTTTGTATAAACTATTTAAATCATCTATAGAAGTAACCTTGGTCGTCGATGAGAGATACTGCACTGTTTTGCCATCCCAGTCTTGTAGGGGTGCACTGAAAGTCACTGAGTCGGTAGTGCGACTGTCTTCGTGAGCTGCAGCTGCGTCTACAAGTACATTTTTGCTTTGCGTCAGGTCATCAATTGACGAAATAAAATCTTGGCCGAGAAGTCGCCCAATAATCCAATAGCCACTGGCACTGTCATTATGATTTGGATCATTCCCCGGCACTAAAGTTGCTGATCGAATTTCCATTGTTCCCTGCGTAGTTTGAACATAATAGTGGAGATATTTATTTTTATCAAGGCTTAGGAAATAAGGTTTTGAAACGGGCACGGTATTAATTGCAATGGGTGTTTGCTTTTCTGGAGTGTACTTAGCGGAGTAAACTAATTCGCCATTAGTGTTGTATACCCAAGCAATATCTGCGCCAAAAGTAGGGAGTGCGGTATCGATATTTTGGTGAGCGAAATCGAGGTTATTTGCATTTAGATTTTTCGGGTTATCTTTTGCCAGTGAAACCATGCTATCCCAAAAAGAATAGTCGGTCTGGAGCGCTTCAAATGTTTTGCCTTCTGAAGCTAGATCTTGGCCAAGTAGAGTTTTTTTGGATTTTAGCTCAGACGTTAGCAAACTCTGAGAGCGCTGCACATCAAAGTAACGCTGCAGTACTACTATTCCACTCACTGATAAAAATATAAATAGCAGTAACAAAATAAAACGTGTTTGTAACTTCATTCTGCTTATAGTTATATATTAATTATTCATCTTTTCAAAGTACATTAATCACGACGTATCAGATAAAAATGTTACAATTTAGCCTAAAAGAATATTTTTAAAACTAAACGTCAAGAAAATCGTCTAAAGAATCAAAATCATTCTTTGTACTCATGTAAAACATGTTATTTAGAATGCCTCCTATAGAATGAATTGCACCCTTGCTCGGCTGATCAATAATATTAAGTTCAGCACTAGCAGGATCTGTGGTGTCTTTGGGAATCATAATATTTCTGCTAGACAAAGACGCGCCAGGCTCAAGGCCCAGATCATTCAAGCCTTTTTTCAAACTAAATGAACTGAGCAGCGTAAGAATTCTTCCTTTGGTGGTGTTGAGAAGTTCAATTTCTTCGGGGATGGTTAGTTTGTTTTCGACGATCCACTCAGACATTGTCATTTTTTCTTCTAAATTTTCATGAAGAGATAGAAAATTTCCGCTGGCCGTTCGGGCAGCAAAAAATTGCTTTGGGATGGATATATCATTAATGTTATTTTTATCAATATGATTACCGAGAGTTGTAAGAAATTGAGATTGCAGTATGAGATTTTCAGGGGGTATTGCCACGCCATACTTGTAAGCTAATTTTCCGGTAAATCCTGTAGATAACTTCAGTGCTATATTTCCAAACCCATACACGATTGAATGATTGCCGGTACCGAGATGTTTAAAGCCCTCTACGGATTGTTCGGGGTAGCTCGTATTTTCAATGAAGGTGGCAACCGATTGTGTTATTACTGGCGAATTACGAATAAGCGGGAGCGCTTTTTTATCAAAAGCAATTTTGGTTTGGGTCTCTCTTAGGTATCCGGTTTCAAGCATCAGGTAATTTTAGCAAAAACCAACTTTTCTGTCACAAGCGGAATCAGCGTATTTGCGATAATACTCTGAAATCGATCTCTTCTTCTGTCGCGCCGTTGCTCAGCTGACTAGCTAATGTCGCTAGGCGAGCGAGCGTTTTTGCAGTTGTATCTTGACTCAAAAGTGAGAAATGAGCACCGCTCACTTTTTCTATGACAACGCCTGCGTGGTCAGCAAAATATTCTGTAAACGTTTCTGCGTTATTTGCTGGATTCTTATCAAAAAACCTAATATGCATATGCGCATCTTTGGAGACTTTTTGAGCTAGTTCTCCCGCTTCTCCGCTAAAAATTGAAGGGGTACTGTGGATTATTTGTAGGGCTGACTCAGGGTGAAGTTCGATAGTTCTTAGATAATCGACTTTCTTTTTTAACGGTAATTTTGCGACTACTCTAAATAGGTCGTTTGTTGCATCTGGAATGGAGCACATATATTCAAATATTTGCTTTGGGTTTCGCAAGATAAGCGGGTGCGCCTGGCATGGATCAACGATGTCAGAGTAGATTATTTTTCTCTGATTTTTTCTAGAAACAGACTCGATGCCAAAACCAACCATAGCTCCTCTTGAAGCTCCAACTGTAATGGCCTGCTTCTCATGGTGCCTGCCCCTTTTGTCTATAGCATCAAGAATGACGTGTATATCTTCTGCATTCTTAAGAAGCGTTGTCTGCTTGCCGATGGCAGTACTAATGAAAGCTACATCAAAACCAGTATCCATGAGCTGAAGTGTCAAATCTTTGTTAAATCCTTCGAGTCCCGTGAGCCAAGAACTGGTAGCAACAATGAGTGTATCGCATCTAAGTGATGAAGATTGACCGTAGAGAACATCATAGGATATTTCGTCATCAAGCTCGTAACGAGAAACTGATAGGACCCCTTCAGGATGAAAGGTATCATTCTTTTTAGTAAATTGATTAATAATTTTAGCGCTAGGAGCAGAAGAATCTGATGGTATTTCTGAAAATTCCTTGCGTCTTTTTTCCATAGAAGATACTTCTTATATGTATCATGCTACTTCTAACCTTTACGCCTGTAAAGAGATATTAGTTGGCTTTATGTGTAATCGGAGGCCGCATCATAAGATAGAAGAAGTCTTTGTTGTATCCATGTAAATATTGAGGCCCACCATTTTGCAGAGTGTTTAGAATGCTTTCTGAATTGTAGGCTCCCGGGGTTGTTGGCGTGAAGGTAGCGAAACGAACCCAGAACTGATTAATATCTAATTGCAGCGCTACGGTGGCACCGGCCAGCTTTAGGGATTGCGCCAATGTTGCAGCAGTAAGCGAAGGGCCAACGGCGTACACAAGATTTCCCGACGCCGTCATACCAACCCCTGATCTCCAGGTATATACAGAGTTAGTCGTCGTTCGACCCCATACCTGATAGCCGCCGCTAGTGGCGTCGGCGGTTACCTGACCTTTATCTAGTATTAGTGGGCCATTTTGACGAACAGCGGCTATAGGAACAAGAGTTTTTTTCGTACTATCATATTTTTCTATTGTTGATGAGCCATCTTGGTAAATTATTAGGCTTCCGAGTCCTTCAGTTAGTGGAACATACACATTGGCTCCAACTGTCATCCCGTAGTGTCCGTCCATATACTGAAATCCGCCATTAAAAGCTGCGACAAGATTATTCGATGCCTGATCAGCTGCTGGAATTATTCCAGGCCCCGGATGACCAAGATCGCCACCTGGATAATATGTCCCAGCAACGCAATTGAGCGTAAGATAGTGCATATTCATTTGAATGAGGGCCACGATTGCGTATGAACGATCAGGGTCAGGGCGCACAAACGTACGGGCCATAATCTGCTGATTATTAAACTGTGGCAAATTAACGATTGTCCACTGGCCTTCATCTTCCAGTAGTGGATAGCCTGGTTGCGCGTCATTTATTGTGGTGAGGTTAAGCGATTTGATAGTCGGCTTAGGGGCAGATTGGGGCTTTTGGGCAGGCTCGGCATTAAAAATATTGCCTTTTGGTTTTCCGACCGTGCCATAAACAATTTGCTTTAAGTGATCTGAAAAAGAAAAGACCAAATTTTCTAAAATGATGGTATTTTTATTGCCTAGTGTTGGGCGTAGCACGTTATCGGCAAATTTTGCCACTAAAGAAGGTTGTGATTCAAGTAGGTACAGACTACCGCCCCCAGCAATTACTACAAGGATAATTGAGATAAATAGCGCTTTGAGCTTCTTGTGGCGAATGGTTTTATGGTGTGAAGGCTGGGGAGTTGGGGCTTTGGTCTGCACTTTTTTTATTGCTATATCTTTTTTTGTTATGTCACTGTCCATTCGTTCCATTATATAAAAATATCGATTTATTTAAAGTTCTAAAGTTTATGAAGTGTGTCATAAAGGAGTTATGGGCTGTTATTTTTGATCACTATTTGTTACAATAACAGATAAGAAAAGGTGTATATATATGAAGCTAGTTATTATGATTCCGTGTCTTAATGAAGAATCGACACTGCCACTTACGTTATCTACTATCCCTAAGAAAATTAAGGGCATAGATTCTATTGAAGTGTTAGTTATAAATGACGGATCAACCGATAAGACAGTTGAAGTTGCAAAAAAGCTAGGCGTCAAACATATAATTAACCACGCTAAAAACCGCGGTCTTGCATTATCGTTGCGTGATGGGATTACGGGAGCTCTAGAGCTTGGTGCCGATGTCCTGGTGCTTACAGATGGAGATAACCAATATCCTCAGGAAAAAATACCTGAACTTATTGCGCCAGTTGTTGAAGGTCGAGCAGATATCGTTATTGCTGATCGTCAGGTTGAAACCATCGAGCATTTTTCCCCTATGAAAAAGTTTCTGCAGAAATTTGGCACGCGGGTGCTTAACACTGCTGCCGGTACTTCTGTTCCCGATAGTACCAGTGGATTCAGGGCTTACTCCAAGGAAGCGGCCATTAAGTTTAATCTTGTAGGTCGGTTTAATTTTGCTATGGAAACAACAATCCAGGCCGGTAATAAGCGAATGGCAATTGAAGTAATTAAAATTAAGACAAATCCTAAAACCCGAGAATCTCGGTTATTCAAATCTTCATGGGAGCATGTAAGAAAATCTGCCGTTGCACTTTTGAATGGCTATACCATGTATAAGCCCTATGTCGTTTTTCTCAGTGTCGGTACACTTTTCTTAGTTGTAGGAGCAATTCCCTTTATCCATTATATGTATATCTTTTTCACAAATCGTGATCCGTATGGCGCACACCACTTGCAGTCACTCATTATTGGCACGGTGCTGCTCAATATTTCATTTTTTTGTTATGCACTTGGAGTGATCGCAAATCTTATTCGTATTAATCGCTCCCTTATTGAAGACGTATTAGAGGAACAGCGTCGTACCCGCTACGGTATGCTTGTTGAGAAAAAAACCAGATCTAAATAAATAACTTACGTAACAACGTAACCGACAGCAAAAAAGATAACACTATACGCCCAAACTGCGCTTAGTAATAATCCGGTAGCGAGCCGTAAAGACTCCTTATTTTGTAGATACTCATACATCATGATGGTCATAGGAAACGCAATAATGGTGTAGCGTGGAAAACCACCAAATTGACCACCCATCAATGGGATAAGCAAAAAAAGTAATGAGTAGACGGAAAAACTTTTTCTTCTCTTCCACCAATAGATAGCAGAAGTTATAAGAAGAATTATCAGGACTGCATCGAGCAGACTCATGAGTGACAGGTTATTCCATAAACTTGTCTCTAACCAATGGTGTTGTTTTTGTGCGGCTAAAAATTGTAGGGGGTTATTATAGCTTTTCCACAAGTAGGCCATGTATCCCAAGAGTCCCAATGAGCCAATAACGCCAACTTGTATAATCTTGGTAAGCTTAACTTTTTGCTCGAGCAGCATCAACAGCATCAAAAGAAGGACAAATACTCCCGTGACGTGCGTAGCGCAAGCAATGGAAATAAGAATTGCACTTAGAAGATACTTCTTTTTTGTTAAATAGTAGATGGCTGCAAATGAAAGGAGTGCAAATAAACTTTCTGTGTAAACAGATACGAGATACACTCCTGACGGAAAAAGAAGAAAGTAAACGACTGCTTTAAGATAATCACTGTTTTGCGTCTTCTGTTTCAGCCCTTTGCAGAATTCTTTTACTAATTTCGCGTAAAAATAGATAGCACCGATGAGGCTTGCCCAGCTTATCAGCAGTCCACACAGGATGGCTGATGGAATAAGATAATTCACTATTTTAATGAGCATTGGGTATACCGGAAAGAATCCCGTGTAGAAACCGGTGTCGTAGCCATTGTTCGCAATATGAATATAGTCAGAACCATCCCAGTTTGCCGTATATTTTAGTGGATTGTTCGGCTCAAGGTAGTGGTGTGACGGAATCTCATTATTTAGAGTTATTTTATGAATGGCTCCATAACTTAGAACAGTACTAGAAATTACTGTAACAATGACGCATATGAGCGCTAAAAGACCTAGATGGTGTTGAAGATACTGATTGATTGTTCTTCGAATTTTCAACAATTTTTGCTGGTTGGTTTCATGCATGTATTTATTGAATTATATCATCTTTAGCGAGGGTGCAGGCTCAATCGTATATACTATTTTTAGCAATGAAATATTCTAAAATTATTCGAACAGTTACGGCAGCTATAGTTATAGCCATAACGTTCTTCGTGGTTCGGAGCTATCTGAATGCCCACCCTGCTTTAATACACCAACTAGGGAGTGTTTCTCTCCCGGTGCTTATCAGTGTATTTTTATTGTATTTAGTTATGTTTGGCATTATTTTGCAACTTTTTCACGTCACCATTTTGCTATGCCACAAATCAATAAAACGGCTAGAGAATTTCTATATTAACGGCTATTCGATAGGGCTTAATTTTATTTTGCCTGGGCAGACCGGTCCTATTTTTAGAAGTGGCTATGTAAAACGGAAGTACGGCATAGCTTTTAAAACTTTTCTTTCAGTTACCCTGCTGTATTATTTTTTCTATACACTGATATGTCTTTCATTTATTTCGGTTGGTTCACGGCCATGGTGGCAATCAATTGTTTTGATACTTTTTGCTACTGCTGTACTTATCTACGGGACAAGGTGGTACGTAAAAAAGAAAGCACTTGATGTTGAAAAAATAATACTTCAAAAAAAATGGGCAACAATTCTATTGCTACTAACCAGTGCTCAATTTAGTTTACAAACTCTTATATACTACATTGAGCTTAGAGCGGTCGATCATCTTGTTGCTTTTCATCAAGTAATTGCCTACACAGGGATTGCTAATATTTCCCTTTTTGTTGGACTTACGCCAGCTGGTATCGGAATAAGAGAATCATTTTTAGTTTTGTCTGAAAAAATACACCAAATACCTGTCAGCGCTATCGTGCTCGCTAATCTTATAGACCGATCTATTTATATCATTTTCATATTTGCTATCGTCGTCATATCTGTTATTTTGCATAAATTCTTTAAAAACTGGGAAAAAGCGTAAGGTTAAACATATACTTATAGTATGACGAAACAAAAAGTTCTTATAGTTGAGGATGATGACGCGATAGCTACGATGTATAAAATGAAATAAGCTTATTATGGATCAGGTTGGTGGAGATATTG
>CAIRQE010000004.1 GCA_903880655.1 uncultured bacterium | reverse complement strand
TCTGAAAAAATACACCAAATACCTGTCAGCGCTATCGTGCTCGCTAATCTTATAGACCGGTCTATCTATATTATTTTCATATTTACTATCGTCGTCACATCAGTTATTTTGCATAAATTCTTTAAAAACCGTGAAAAAGCGTAAGGTTTAACTTATACTTATAGTATGACGAAACAAAAAGTTCTTATAGTTGAAGATGATGACGCGATAGCAACGATGTATAAAATGAAATTAGAGCTTTCTAAATTCGATGTTAAACGGGCCGCAAATGGGCACGAAGGAATAGAATTGATAGATTCATTCCACCCAGATATTGTGCTTTTAGATCTTATGATGCCCGTTATGTCAGGCGTTGAAACCCTAGAACACCTTAAGGATAATGACCAACTGAATAAGGACTTTAAATTGTTAATTCTTTCTAATATGGGTGATATGGACACGGCAGAAAAAATAAAAGAATTTGGTGTACATGACTTTATTATTAAAGCCGACTCATCGCCTACCCAGGTTGTGGAAAAAGTCCAACTATTATTAAAAACTAAATAGCGTAATCCCACTTATCCTTATATACTTTTTATAAGTTAAGTTTGAGGGATTGTGAATAAATCATTACTGCGAGTTTTATATTTACTACTTTTCGTAGCAACATTTGCTGGAATTTCTTCAAGTCACCATTTAAATGCTAAAGCAGTCGATGCAAACGGTGGATCAATTATAAATATTGCTGATTACAATAACGGCATCCCTATAAACAGCTGTGCGCAATTCATCACCACAGTAAAAGACAACCCTACCGCAACTCTGTCTATCACCCAGGATCTTGATTGCTCAACTTTACTGGCAGATTACCAAATTTCGTACCCATCTGCGACCGCCATTCCAACTATCCCTAATTTCTATGGAGCAATTCATGGTAACGCACATTCGATAAATAATCTGTCTTTGACTGATGCATACATCCAAGCAAACTATGGAACCATAGAAAATTTAGTTTTTCAAAATTTTAATGCTAACGTTCAACTAGCAAATATAGAAAATAATTATCAGGCGGCCGGTTTCATAGATGTGAATCACGGAAATCTTAATCATCTAAGATTTCAAAATATTTCAGTTACAACAACAACCCTAGCAATAAATGGAATAAATGTTGGAAGCATTGTAGGGCAAAATCTAGGGGAAATAAACGGTACTTCTGTCCAGGGTGAGTTTACGGACAATGCTACAAACCAATACTATACAGTTATGGGCGGTATGGTGGGTGGAAATGGCGGAGAAATATCCAATTCTTTCGCAAATGTTATGATGACGATGAATGGCCCTGGCTCGTATGTTTACCTAGGCGGATTAGTGGGTTATCAGACTAATTCTCACTACGGTGGGAATAACGATTATGCGACTGGATCTATTGATGACGCCTATACTGTTGCAGGTGTTGGTGGATTATATGGAAAGACTGATTCGTATAATGGTGATGCATCTACATTCCAAGGATCTTTTTCTACAGTTGCAATCAATGCTTATTCCTACTCAAAGGGAGGGATTGGAGGACAGAATAATAATCCTGGTACCGCGAGCAACACGAATTATTTTGATTTAGTTGCAGCCCAAACAACCGATTGTGGCGGTGGTTCAAGTGATTGTATTGCAATTGATACATCCACTCAGCCCAACTATTTCTTAAATAATTTGTCTAATGCACCGATGAATTCTTGGGATACAACTGTATGGCAAACAACAAGTGGACTCCCAGATTTAAAACCACTTACTAGCCCAATAACTGACCCATCTGGCCTAAGCGCAACACAAACTAGTTCAACTGGGGTTCACTTGAGCTGGACTCCTGCAACAGCACCTGCGGGTGTTTCCGTTGACTATTATGTGCTTTATCAAATAACTGGATCAAGTGACGTATGGGCAATTGATACAGGTTCTAGTGCTACAACAAAAGATCTACCCTCATTGACTCTCGGGAATAATTATACGTTTTGGATTATTGCCCAAAACTCGAATGGTTTTTATTCTAGTCAGTCGAATCAGGTGTCATACTCCCCTTCACAGGCTTCGGTTTCAATCTCTACTTGTCAACAGCTTCAAGATATGCAACTTGATCTTGGTGGGACTTATACTCTTACGCAGGACATAGACTGTTCCGATTCGGTAAATTGGAATGGCGGAACTGGTTTTATTCCAGTCGGAGGTAATCAATATAAATCAGAAGCACCTTTCGTTGGAACACTAAATGGAAATGGCTACACCATTTCACATATAACTGAACATCCTGCTTCTGATATTGCTGGTCTATTTGGTTCAATTGATTCAGCACATATACGAAATCTTACAATTGATCATGAGTCTATAGTCGGGCAATACGATGTTGGGGGCGGAGTCGCCGCCATAGCCCAAAACGCAACCATTACAAATGTTAAGGTTACGAATTTAAATGCCGAAGACACGATCCAAAACGCAGACACTGGCTTCTCTGCAAAGTATTGGAATATGCTTCCAAACTTTGAAGGTACCGGCCCAATAATCCCAACAACAGCGGCAGATTACACAGGCCATGAGCAAACACTGAACAACAACTTTTCAAGTGTTCAATCACCTGCACCTGGGATCAATAGCACCTATTTTGTTGCTCAATATACTGCAACAAAATATTTCGCTGGCGGTCAGACCCATTTTTATGCTTGCTCTGATGATGGAGTAAGGGTGTACGTTGACGGAAATATAATCGACGACAGTTGGTACGCAAGAGGAACAAGCTGTGAAAATACCAACGTTACGTTAACCGCTGGAACGCACGTAATAAAGGTTGAATACTTTCAGGCTGGCGGTGAGAGTAGCTTGCAATTATCAATTTCACCTAACCCTACTGATATAGTATGGTCTGATGTGGGTGGAATCGTGGGTGATGGATACGGAATCACGATTGATCATAGTTCTGTGGATGGAAGTATAAGAGCATATGACGATGCTCAAAACTCTGGTTCATCAAGACTTAGTTCGTTGGCAGGTTTGGCCGCTCACCTTTCAAATACCAATAGCAATCAGTCTTCAATAACGGATAGTTACTCTAATACCAATATTACTAATGGCGGATATATCGCTGGTATTGTTGGTTATGGTAATAACTATTCAATTGATCATTCATACGCTGCAGGAGTAATAACTCCAAATGCAGTAACTGGATTTGCGGGTGGACTCGTTGAAGCTATTACAGATAATGCCGCCAATGTTTCGATTGCTAATAGTTTTAGTGCTGTGTCATTTAACACCACCACTAATTTTGATAATATTGGGGGAATTATTGGCACCAATTATGACACTAATGCGATATTGGATATTAGTACAAACTATACAAATACGAGTTGCTCCGGATCGATGACGCAAAGCAATAGCTCCACCTGTAATGTTATTAATGATCAGACTAATCCGGTCAGCTATTTTAGTAATAATTCGTCCAGCCCGCCATTAAATGGTTGGAATTTTGTCGACACATGGCATACGTCAGTAGGTTATCCGCAGTTACGAACTGGAAATATTTCTGATAGTTCTCCCGTTGCTAATAATTCAGGGTCAATGTATTCAGATTTCGCCTATCAAACAGGAAGAAAGGGTGCACCCAAATCCCCTCTTAATCTAGCTGCGAGTGGTGATGCAACTAACGGAGTAACCCTTACTTGGGATGCGCCGAATTATGACGGAGGTTCTCCTGTTAACTATTACGGAGTTTATTACAAAAAAAGTACGGATTCCAGCTGGACCTGGTACAACAACACTTCAGATAACAGCGTTAATTTCAACGTACCTTCACAGATAAAACGTGGTGTTTCCTATGATTTTAAGGTTTCAGCAATCAACATTTTTGGGGAGAGTTCAGGTGCTACCACATCCTTTACAGTGCCTGCCGCCCCTACCTATTCGATTTCTAACTGCCAAGAATTACAGGATATATCGGCTAACGATCCTCAGGGTACCTATAACTTGACACAAGATATTGATTGCAGTGCCTCCAGGAACTGGAATAGCGGCAAGGGATTCCTCCCGATTGGAAATGGTAGTGACTTTATGGGCAGAGGAGAGTTCGAGGGAACTTTTAACGGTAACGGGCACAAGATAATTAATTTGTACGAGGACGTTGAATCGTTAACACCAGGATATCCATGGGCAAGTTCATTACTTGGTCTATTTGGCCAAGTAGGAAATGGCTCAATTGCGAACGTTTCTTTTGTTAATCCAATTATTATCAACAACGCTGCGAGCAATAATTATTTTCCATATATGGGTGTTCTGGGCGGCTATATTTATAATTCTGCAGTTACAAACGTGCATGTGACGGGCGGTTCCATTACCGTTAATACCGAGATTGGAGTAACAAACTCTTGGGGTGCGGAAACGGGCGGGCTTATAGGAGAAGCTGATTATTCAACAATTGACCAATCTTCTTTCCAGGGTTCAATCGATAATGTCGCAACTACGGATAACGGTAATTATAATATAGTCGGAGGATTAGTTTCAGAAACTATTTATACAACAATATCTAATTCTTTTGCCTCAGCAATAATCACTAATGGTAGTTATTATGTTGGGGGGCTTACGGCTTATGGTTGGGAATCAGATATAAGTAACTCATACGCCACTGGAACTATCGGACTGAACTTGTCTACTCAAGGATATGTTTACTCAGGAGGTATAGTGGGAGAGTCAGGACAAACAACATACGAAAATGTATTTTCTAATGTAGGTTTTCTATTGCCAAAAAGTATAGATCCAAATCCGGGCACAACCATTGGTTACTATATTGGATCTCTTTTCGGCTACGATGACGGAGGCAATCAGACGTCGACATCATATTATGATGCTTCATCTAATGAGCCTAAGAACATATTGTGTACTAGTGATGGAGATACCCCTACCACCACCACGATATGCAATCCTGTGAATCAGAATAATTCTGCACCCAACTATTTCAATAATAATACGACTAATCCTCCCCTTAATGCTTGGGACTTCAATAAAATTTGGGGCGTTACTTCAGGCTTGCCGGTGCTAAACCCAAATCGAATCGTAACACCAGTTTCTCCACCAACCGTGAACTCTACAACGCAACAAGCAGCGAAACCTAAAAAACCAGTTGTTCCTGCCGATAAACCAGCTGCAGATAAAAATACCCCTGCGACCATTAAACCTGCTACGAATAAGAAGCAAACGGCTTCTGCACCCATTACTAAAGATAGCGGCATCATAGGATTTATTAAATCGATTGGTTCAGATATCGGATCAGCAGTTAAGAAAATTCCTGCATCCGTGATCATAAACTTCCCGTACCTTCTTTTCGGATTACTACTCGTCGGTGTATTTCTAGCATTAAGTGAATGGATGAGACAGTCTGCCCGTCTCAGACGAGCCCTAGGTTTAGCTAAAAAACAACAAAAACTAGCTGAGGAGCGTGACACGTTCTGGCACCTTGCCGCTAATTACTTGCGAGCACCAGTTACCTTGCTTGTAGGTGGCGCTGAGCTACTGCAGGATGAAGCTTTTGAGCCGAAGGTTACAAATCGTATTACAGCCCTTGCAACTGCTCTGCAGAGTAAAGTAAGTGTCATCATGTCCAAGATCGAGCACAGCGTTACGCTACGCTCAATTCAGCACCCTAAGGAATCTAAGGCGCCATCGGTACTTCGAGATATCCGATTCTGGCTTCCCGTATTTCTTGTACTTGGTTTCGGACTTCTCAGTAACTTTGTAGCAAGAGATTACCGAAAGCTACAGGTGAGCACCGTTCATATCTGGACAGAAGTCTTAATTTTCATACTTATTGCGATCGCGCTGTACATAGTCATAGATTTCCTTGGCGTGACTTCAAGAAAACTTAAGGCTACGGAAACGCTCATTAAAGATCAAGAAATGGAACTCGATACAGCTCGAGAAAACCTGATCGGATCAACCGCACAAGAATTAAATACTGACGTCCAGAAAATTGAAACACTTGTAGAAGAAATACCAAATAAAAATAAGGCTCATACCATTTTGCATGAAGGTGCTCGCCGCTTACGACGAATCGTAGAAACCTTCACATTGCTTGTTACCATTCAAAATGAAGAAAACGCAGTAGATTTGTCCAAGTACACTTCCCTCTCTGATGTTGTTAGCGAAGCCAAGAAGGATCTCGAGGAGTTAGTCGCTTCTAAGAATCTTATTCTTAAAGTTGTTCCTCCGCATTCGGTGCTCATGGTACCCGGAACAGACCAGTTCGTTAACCAGGTGGTTGCTAGTGTGCTCGCAAACGCAGTAGATTTCAGTCCTATTAACGGAACAGTAGAAGTAAAATTAAGACAAAAAGGTGCAATGACCTCATTAGCTGTCAGTGATCAAGGACAAGGTATGACCGATTCCCAGATGAGTCACCTGTTTAGTGCATTTTCTCGCAGTGATAATTCGAGTGCTCTACAGATTGATCATGATGGTCTGGGTGTGAGTCTTTACCTAGATAAGCTTATTATGGATCAGGTTGGTGGAGATATTGACGTACAGTCTGTTAAGGGCAAAGGCACTACCTTTACTATTACCTGGCCTACACCAAAAGAAGTGTCGGTTGGGTCACAAGTTGTTACGAGTATTTAGAACGAACTTTTAGGTTCTTTAAGCGAAAGCCCTAGTGCACCAAGAGCACTTACAATTTCCTTATATGAGCCATTTCCAAATCGATTAATATTTCGTAATTGCCTGGGTGTTTTTTCGCATAAATCGGCAACTGTAATGATTCCTGCTCGATACAGCGCATTAGCTCCCATTGAGCGGATACCGAGCTCTCGTACAGATAAATCTAACGTTTCAGCATTTGATTGAGGAATTGCAATTTCATGAGCTTCAAGTATAGTGTCCAATTCAGATAACTCATTAGCCAGTTCTACGCGGCGAGAAATGAGCTCATCTTTTACTGCATTAATTACGAATTCGGCTTTATCTTCAATTGATGAAAGCTCGATAGTTTCATCATCAGAGAGTGCAAATGTAAGAATTTTTTGATAGTTCATTGTGCCCAGAATTATACAATATATATTTGAAAAAAACAATACAACCTGTTATAATATGTTAATGAATATGAGAAAATATAACCCAACGATGGAAGAAAATTTTAGCGTGTGGGCACAAGAAGCGCCATGCAAAAAAATGACTGATCTTTTCTTTTCTGTTGAAAAACCAGAAATTACTGAAGCCATCAAGATTTGCAGTAGCTGTCCCTTTGAAAAGCAGTGTGATACATATGCTACCGAAAACAAAATTGAGCATGGAGTATGGGGCGGCAAAAACCGAAGCAATGCAGTAGCGCGACGCTCAAGTCGAGCTCTTGCTAAAGAACTCGTGAGTCAAGTGGTTGAGATCCAAGAAACTGAATAACCCACTGAAGATATAGTTTAAAGTGAAACAATATTTTGGAGCCTGATGATAAGTTCATCACGGTCATCGTCCTCAATCATTTCTTCTCTGTCGATTAGGATACTGAATTCCGGTCGTATCTCGTCATTATGGTCAATGAATTCCTTGTAAACAGAACGAGTTATTGAGCCATCTCGATTGAGCATAAAGGTTTCAGAATTTGATCCCGCCCATAGGCCCATATTTTTAATATATTCTTCGCATGTTTTTGAGTGATCCTTGATAAGATTAATGTCATTTAGTTTTTCATAAAAGGTTATGTCTGCGAGAGGTTCATTTTTAGCTCGGTATATAAAAATTTTCATTGTTTCGTCAGTTGATATTGCTTCTACACCAAAGGGTTCCATATCTTGGTTGTATTTTTCTTTCACATTATCTCCTGTTTCTATAAGCCGAACAAGATTACGCAGTATCGTCTCGTTATATTCTTGCTCTTTTCTATCTATTTCTCCACCCACTAGGTATACATTTGGTTTAGTCATTGTTTAAAAATACGCCTTTGACACATGGCTGTCAATATTACCTAAATTGCTTATGTTTGACAAAACAACTGCTTAGTTACACAATAAATAGATTATGATGGCAAGACGAAGAAATAATAATATACCCCAGCGTCCAAAACGTAATGTGATGCAAGTAGCTGCAATAAGAGGAGTGTTTGCAGCTAGAAGAAGTATTTCTGAAGAAAGTCTTGGAATTCTTAAAAATATTACAGAACAACTGACACCAGAACTTGATAATAATGTAGGAAGATTATTTATTCCTGAGACGATGGGGGTCACTGTCGTTGGGTTTTCACGGTTTGATCATCATCATAAAATGGAAGGCCCTTCCACCGAAGCAGTGCTTAATCAGGTACCTTCCACCAGTCAGCCCTTAGTTGTTTCATTAGGAAGGCTTGGGTTATTTGGTTCTGATAAAAAAACAAAATTAAGTTTTGGAATTATTAGTGATGAACTTGAAGCTGAGCAAGAAGAAATAGCAAGTATTTATCATGAACGGGGCTTCAAGCTGCGAAGGGATCCTAACGGAGATGGGTTTTATCGGCCGCACTTAAGTATTGGCATTATTCACAGTGATTTCGCAGCTCATTATAGTGACGAGCGAGCTTTAGAACGATTGGAAGTTGTCTCTCGAATGGGAGAGCAAGCGGTAAATGAAGTTGTCCTAAATCCTATCGCACTAACGACATAAGCATTTTAGTATTTTTATGTTAGAATGAATTTATATGAAACGAACATCTTCTACTTTTTATTGTTTTTCTCCTCCCGTCATGGTAATTACTATGCTCTCAGAGCTGGTACTTTTTGCTTATACGCTACTGAGATACAAAATGACCCCAATAACCCGTGTTATTTCACTGGCGCTTATTTTTCTGGCACTTTTTCAGTTATCTGAATTTAATGTGTGCGGTGGACACAATGCGCAAACGTGGTCACATATCGGGTTCGTTTCTATTACCCTACTCCCGGCACTAGCTATCCATTTAATTTCCTTAATTGCCAAAAAGAAAAATACTCTGCTCAAGGTAATATCCTATAGTGTTAGTGCAATTTTTGCAGTATTATTTGGTCTTAGCTCATCAGATATCTCAGCGCATGCTTGCGGCGGTAATTATGCCATATTCCAAATCGCTGATAAAGTCGGTGGCTTCTATTATCTTTATTATTATTTTTGGTTATTTGTCGGCATCGGTCTTTGTCTCTACTATTCAATAAAGGCGACCGAAAAAATTCGTCAGGCCTTGATTCTTCAGGTTGTTGGTTTTTTGAGCTTCCTACTTCCAACTGGAATAGTAAATACGATTAACCCAAAAACTATCGAAGGATTACCAAGTATTATGTGTGGTTTTGCAGTTATATACGCTTTTATCCTCGTCTTTGGCATCGTGCCACTCACTATTACCAAGCGTGAGCTCCGTAAAGCCTAGGTGTTTCGTTCTTTCTCAGCTATTTTCTGTAGTCTTCTTTCGAATCTGCTGGATCGACCCATGATTCTCTCTTGAGCTTGTGTGGCCTCACTTGACAGCCCTTCAATTGCGAAAAGACCGAGTGATTCGATAACTGGCATGACTACTTCTTCGTGAAAGTGCTTCTCGCTGTAAATATCTGCTCGCGCAATTGCCTGCGCGTGTTCAGCGAAGTTGGGTATAGAAAGCCCTGGCATAGCAAAATCAAGATACTGGTTTTTGAAAGCAATCATCATTGTGTCTGGGTCAATTTGGAGTGCTGCTTTACCAAGTTCAAGATAAAAGCGATGATGCAACATTTCATCTCCAGCTACAATACCGAGCATTTTTCTTCCGCCCCGTTCTTTATCTAGATGTTTCGCAGTATTTCTGTGCGCTACGGCTGTAGCAAGTTCTTGCATGATGGTATAGCAGATAAGTTCTGCGGTCGATCCTGGTTGAGGTACATCCCCGCTTCGCATTTGCGCTACGCGTCCAGTTTCCATTTCATGCGGATTATAAGCACCCGTCAGGCGTATCCAGTTAAGTATTGCATCGGAATGTCGCCATTCTTCTGATGTCCAGCGTCGACTCCACTCAACGAGGGGATGATTGTCGGGTGCATGCATAAGCAGGGTATTCGTGTAATAGGGGAGATTTATTTCTGTTAATTCATTGACATAAAGTGCGCTTCGCACTCCTTGGTCAAGCGGATAAATTTCAGGGCTCCATTCGAAACTGGGATTGTAGTTTACAGCATTTTCCCAGGGTACTACATCTTGAGAGTCCCATGTTCGAGCTACTTTGTCATGTTGATGAATAAGTTCTTCGGCAGTCGCTGATAGTTCGTGCACCAGACGCTTGTCTGCTTCTGGATTAATAGGTGAATTCAAATTTTCTCAACCTTTCTTTCGTGACTTAAGCATACGTTGTATCTGGTAATAATTCAAATTAGAGTCCTTAAAGCATAATCCTTTAAGGTTTAAAAAAGAGTATACTAGAACTGGTAATAACTGATTCATCTTAATTTATATAAAGGATTTATTCTATGGAAAAAAATTCAAGCAATTTGCCCTATGCATATGATTTTCTGGCGCAACAGGCCGATGAAGCAGAACAAGCCCAAAAAGTAGATCTCATCATAAACGACGAAGACGAGATTATTCAGCAAATTCGGATGCATGAAATTGCTATCTCGGGGCTGCTTAGGAAACTGGGAGAAAAAGAACAACTGATTCGCCAACTTAAAATCTCACAACGAGAATCTGGATTAGTAGAGAATGCGCCTGGTGATCAATAATGGCAATCGAGACCCCAAAGTATACGGTTATTAAAAAAGACGGAAAGATTGAACTTCGAAAGTATGCTGCGTTCCTAACTAGTAACGTCGAGATATCTGCTGACGATCATGCTTCTGCTGGAAGTAGTGGGTTTTCATATTTAGCAGGGTATATTTTTGGAGGCAATAGTTCATCAAAAAAAATCGCGATGACAGCTCCAGTAATGACTACCCAAGCTAAAAACGGTACCTTCAGAGTTAGCTTTGTTATACCCTCCCAGTATTCAATGAAGGATTTACCGGCTCCTAATCAAAAAGCTGTTACATTCAGCGAGATGAATGAGATGACCGCAGCTACACTCACTTTTTCAGGCTATACATCAGATGATAAGATAGCTTCCAAAATACAGGATTTGCAGGAATGGATGAGTAAGCAGAACCTTACGCCGAGCACTACACCTATCATTGCTCGTTATGATCCGCCCTGGAAACCAGGATTTTTACGAAAAAATGAAATAATTATAGGTTACAAAGCATAAGTTCTACATGTCTTTTCTACTTTTTTTTGCTATGATTTCAGGGTGATAACAATCCTTCAAGCAATTATTCTAGGTCTACTTCAGGGTATTACCGAGCTCTTTCCTATCTCCAGCCTCGGCCATAGCGTCGTGCTTCCAAGTATTTTTGGTTGGAATATTCATCAAAACGATAGTTATTTCCTTACTTTTTTAATTGCAACCCACCTTGCGACCGCAACAGTCCTCTTTATTTACTTTTTTAAGGATTGGAAGAAGATCATTAGCGGTATCTTCAGGACACTTAAGCAAAGAGAAGTTAAAAAAGATGACACCTATGCACGCATCGGATGGCTTTTGGTTATTGGAACGATACCGGCAGGCATCATAGGACTGCTCTTTC
>CAIRQE010000003.1 GCA_903880655.1 uncultured bacterium | reverse complement strand
TTTCCTCTGCAAAAACTTCAGTTACAAATTCTTCATGACCTATGCAGTACATACCAATATATTTACTTTTATAGATATATTGATCTAGATCTTTCCATATAGCCTGTACTCTTTTCTCATGGTCTTTATCAGTAGTACGAATAAATCGGTCGTAGGAAATATTCAAGAGTTCCAGGAGCTGCTCGAATAATTTTACGTTTTTTGTGGTGAAATCAAGCGGTGAAAGTTTTGCCTCTTTGGCTTTTTCTTCAATTTTTGTGCCATGCTCATCAGAACCGGTTGCAAATAGAACCTCGGTATCTTCTTGCTTTTTATAATAGCGCGCTAAAACATCTGCATAAACATATTCAAGAGCATGCCCTAAATGAGGGGCTCCATTTACATAAGGGATGGATGTTGTAACATAAAATTTACTCATAGTAATTCTTATTGTACCAGTGTTAATTAATTATCTTCATAATTTGATGCTAAATGCCAAAGATTACAATATCTACATTTATATATCTTCAACTTACTGCCATGTTGGTGACTAGCAACAAGCGCTGCAGTTGCCGCTTGCTTTTGAGTATCGAATGTAAGCTTTTCACTACACGGCAAATAAATAGTCTCTTCGGTCATTGTGCAGCCACTAAGGTTACTTCAAATACAAGTGTTGAATTAGCAGGGATTGAACCCTGAACTTTAGATCCATAACCCACTGCGGGCGGGACGATTATCAGTCGTTTTCCGCCAACTTTCATTCCTGCGATGCCTTCTTCCATCCCAAGAATTACTTCATGGGCACCTTCAGTGAACAGAAATGGTTGTTGATTCCCATTAGTATCATTTTTACTATTATCAAAAAGTGTTCCATTCGTAAGCCACCCAGAATAATATATAGCAACCTTAGATCCGGCGACAACCTCAGCGCCAGTACCTGTAATAATTTCTCCAAATAAACAATTTGAGTTTCCATTATATTTTTCATATTGAGAAAAAGTCTTGGGATCAACTAAATTCTGTTGTGCATTGCCGACTTGCTGATTATCGAGTGCCGGCAGAGGGCTTGACGTTACTTTTACCGTCTGCTGATTACTGCTATCAACATTAATAGTCGCTGGTGTTGAATTAGTAATTGCTGATTGCTGCTCGTTGGAGGTTTCTTTGATAACTCTATGTTTATTAAAAATAATCAGATACCCAACTACTAGGATAAGTATAAACATAAACAAACTAGCCACGAGTAACCAAGTCCTTTTACTCATAGCGAAGTGATTCTATTGGATCTACCTGGCTTGCCTTAAATGCTGGTAGAAGCCCCGCAATCCAAGTAATAATCGAAATTACGATAATAATAAATACAATCAATGACGGACGAATGTTAAGTAATTGAATACCGTCGACGCCTTTCAAGAAAGTATTGGCTGCAATTTTATTGATAGCAATCTGGGCTAGAAAAGCGAAGAATATTCCAATGACACCACCCCAGAAACCTAGCAATGCAGCTTCAACGCTAAAAAGGTAAAATATTGTTCTCTTTTTTGAACCGAGAGCCCTAAACAGCCCGATTTCTCTTGTCCTTTCGAGCACTGCCATAAATAATGTATTTATAACACCAACAATTGAGGCAAGAATCGCTATTCCACTAAAAGCTGCGAGTGAAATCTGAACACCTGTAATGATATTATTAAGAGTATTATTAATGTCTGCAAAACTTCTACCAGTAAACTTAGCATTTGAAAGGTTTGCTTTAATCTGAACGTCAGTTACATCGCTTGATTTAGAGATAAAAACAAAATTAAAAAGCGGGGCACCCCCAGGTGCCTGTTCTGCTGCAATCTTTTCGGCATCCTGACTATTTATAAAAATTGGTGCCTGTATTAAAGATGGCTCGTACACTCCTTTTACCTCAAGAGTTATAGTCGATATTGCCCCTTTAGCATTCTTGTATGTGAGGGTTAATTTTTTTCCTAACGCACTCGAAATGTCACTTGATCCAACAAGCGGTAAATATTTTTGTGAGATCAAAACCGACCCCGGATCTGTTGCACTCAACGTCTTGCCGGCCACAAGATTAAGAGGATTCTGCGACAAGAATGTACTATTAGAAGCTTCATATTTTGTTCCGTTTGGCGCCGTAGCATAATCAAAAACCACAGCATATGGAAGTTCCAAGTTCTGCACACCCTTAACCTTCTTTATTTGATCTATATCTGTAGCAGAAAGAAAATTATTCTGATAATTGGCACTCGATGGAGATTTGTTTGGATTATAAACAATCGGATCATGGTTACCTAATCCACTAAAATTATTTAAGGTTGTCTTCTCTACTTGATATAAATTAACCCCCTTGTATTGCCCAAGTTCAGAAGAAATATAATTTCGGAGCCCTTGACCCAACCCTAGACTGAGAGCAAGAGTAAAGGTTCCGATACTAATCGCTAAAAGTGTCAGAAAAGTTCTGAGCTTAGAGCGCCTTAAGTTACTATTTGAAGTTTTAACAACATCGACGAATTTCATTATTTTTTACCCTTATAAGTATCTTTTTCAACCTTACCATCCTTAAGATAGATGACCCGTTCGCACCGCTTTGCAAGATCAGTGTCATGGGTCACGATTACTAATGTAGTTCCCAGTTTTTTCTGCAGTTCAAATAGTAAGTTTTCGATTGCATCTCCATTTTCAGTATCTAAATTTCCGGTTGGTTCATCTGCAATAAGAATCGAAGGGTTATCTACAAGTGCCCTGGCAATTGCTACTCTTTGCTTTTGCCCTCCAGAAAGATCATTTGCTTTCGACTTCATCCTGTCTTCGAGACCAACTTTTTTTAATGCTTCTGCTGCCTTAATATTTCTTTTTTTCTTTGCAATTCCTTGAAGCTTTAATGGTAACCCTACGTTATCTATTACTGAATCATTAGGCTGGAGAAAAAACTGTTGAAAAACTATACCAACATTCTTTCCTCTCCAAGAATCAGTATTCATAT
Organism: uncultured bacterium; assembly: GCA_903880655.1. Classification (GTDB taxonomy): domain Bacteria; phylum Patescibacteriota; class Saccharimonadia; order Saccharimonadales; family CAIOMD01; genus CAIOMD01. Next base: position 10,130 of record CAIRQE010000003.1, on the reverse strand, counting down.
CTTTTAAAATATTTTTTCCGTCATAAAGCACTGATCCATTGGTCGGGTGATCCAGGCCTATCAGGATATGTAAAAGTGTACTTTTTCCAGAACCACTTTTACCAACAATTGCGTTTGAAGTACCTTTCTCAAAGGATAAAGTTATATCCGACAAAGCATTAAAAGCTTTATCTTTTTTTCCATATATTTTATTAACATTTACTACTTCAAGCATTAGAACCCCTTTTAATTAAGTATAGTCGGTTAAGGCTATTTAAGCTAGTTATTGCTGAGTATTCGGTGGGGTACTATTTGGCGATGGATTTTGCGATTGAACCGTAGGAGCGGGTTGTGGCGGCATGATGGGTGCCATAGGCAGGACTTGATTCGATGTTGGTTGAACATATTGAGGTGCAGAACCTGGAACCATTGGGTCAATTACTCCGCTTGCAACATGCTGATTATATAAGTCATGTTTTTTCTTGTGGCTTCTGATAACAAAGATCATCACTACTGCACCAACCGCTGCAATACCAAGTCCAATTGATAAGACCAGTACTGTCGGAAAAGTTTTTACATCATGACCTTGTTGAATCTGAGTATTGGCATTTGTTATGAATTCTGCGACCGTAGGGTGTGCGGGGTAAAGTGCTTTGACCTGATTAAAGTATTTTAGTGATTCAGAATAATGAGATTTATCAAACAAATCAATGCCTTTTTGCCACGCTATTTGTGTCTTCGATGTCGTATCAAAGCTAATATTTTTCTTCTGTGCTAGTCCAGTTAAGTCTGCGATATCACGAACATAATTAAATGTAGCGTCACTAGTACTTGCCCCACTCACGGTATATGTCGCAATCCCGACAACGTTACCGCTATCATTTATCGCTGGACCACCACTATTTCCGTGTCCAATGACAGTATCAGTCTCAATAACTTTATAGCTACCTTTTCCTGCCGCATTTTTTATTGAAGCAACAGTTCCGTTCGTTAAACTAGCGATACCGTCAGAATTAACAATTCCGTTATCACTTGCTTGGCCGGGAAATCCAAGAATATTAAGGTTCGCACCCTGCATTACATCGCTGAGAGATCCTAACTTAACCACCGGGTAGCCAGTTCCATCAATCTTTAAAATTGCCACATCTGAGTCAACGAAACCGTCTATTCCGTCTGCAGCTCGATAATTAATAGCTGAGACCTTTGCGTGTAAAACAGTATCTTGATTTGGATAAGGTATTATTTTTTTCGTATCACTTAAGAGTTCTACTGGATTGGGTTGTTGATTTCCAAGTGCAACAAAAAGATTACTTACGTTATTCGAAACACTAAAATAACTGTCAGGAATTCCATATAAGGCGTTTATAAGTATTCCTAGGTTCTGCTGGCTAGTATTTGTCGAAGGAAGATCAATTTGGGTGACATTAGCAAGGTCAGCTAAGTATTGAAGATAACTGAAATTATTATCCACCACGGCATAATTTATTGCATCCATAATGACGTCATCTTTTGGACTTGAATCAACAACATGTCCGTTAGTTGCAATCACACCATCGCTACCAATAAAAAATCCCGATCCGCTCACTCCACCATTACAAGAAGATGTAAGATATAACTTTCCTTGAATTGAAATATCCTGGCAATAAACATTATAGATTTTTACGACTGCCGGACTATAGAGAGAACTAACATATTCAGATGAGGGATGCGAAACAGCAGATTCTGAAGCTGCCATCGCAAGATTAGAAAACACGAGACTATCAAACCACTTTTTGTGAGTTGTGGCGGCAGCTGTTTCATTAATTGGCAATAGTGAAACAGATTTTTTATTAAAAGTCATCGAATTAATTACATTCAAATACGAAGATATATCATCATTGCTGGTCGTCTGAGATATGGAAATCTGATATGCCCGCCCATTTACTTTGCCGCTATACGTAGTTAATACTGGGTTTAAAACTTTTGAGAGCAATGGTTGGGTGCTTTGGCTTTTATGCCAAACCGATTTCAAGAACGTATTACCGCCGATTTCAACAGTCGACGAACTAGACATTATTTCACCTTTATAGTTTCCAGATTCCATCAATTTTTTTTCTATCTGGTTAAGGTTCTCATTTTCACTACTTTGGGGTGAAACCTTTATGGTCATTTGGCTCGTCGATGATTTACCATTAACCCAAGATGATGAAAGCCTTACTTCTTGATACTGCCTACTAGTCGATAGTTCATCACCAATATAAAGATCACCGTTTGAAGAATCATATGCACTCGCATAAAGTTTATTGCTGTCGTAGGTAAATGCAAACCCATACGTGGAGGAGATATTCTTTGTGGACGTTCTATTTGAATTAAAAAGTTGACCGATGAATGATTTTGCCTCTGAAGTACTGTTATAAACTAGATCATTATATTGAACTAATAAAACCAATAGAACTATAGCCGCAATTAATAACGCGAAAAAAGAACCGTAATGTCTTTTCCTAAATGGTTTGGAATGATGATGGGTAAGCTTTACTTGTTTTTTGTGTTTTACGTTCTTTTTTTTATTTTTAGGCATTATTCTGTCTTCAGCTAAACAGCTTTAGGTTTCTTCGGCTTCTTAATTTCTTTTCTACCCTTATCTTTTGACATAAGACTCTTTCTATTAGTTATAGCTGCATTATAACACTTATGCTTTAAATATCAAAAAAACCACCCTAAAAAAAGGGTGGTTAAATTACTTATGGTGGAGCTGGCGGGTAATGCTCCCGCGTCCGCGGAACGACTTAGTTATCGTACTACAAGTTTAGTTTGCTTGTATTTCTTAGCTATAGAACGGTTAAACAAACCAAACGTTCCATAGAGCAGGATGAAAATCTTAGCAGCAAAGCTCATACGGCACCTTGCTGAGCGTCCAGATGATATAAGACGTTAACCCTCTATCTGAAGTCAAATGTTAACATCGCTGAAGCAATTAAGCTAAAGCTGGCGCAAATTGGCGAACGGCTAAAGCACGATCAACCATTTTGCTTAAAGATGTTTTTGCATCTATTAAAGTTTGCCCTATAACGGTGAGCAACCGACTTGCACGAATAACTTGTCAATGTTCTACGTCGAGCTAAATCAGCCCCATAACCTCTTAACGAGTACACATATTATAGCATAACTTTTATGTTTTTTCTATACTATTCGTCGCTCTTCAATACTCTAGCCAATTGCACCCAGTTTTCAAGTGTTAAGTTTTGGGCCCGCAAGTCACCGTTGATTCTAGCTTCTGTAAGCAAATTATCGGCTGCTTCTTTAGAGATACCAAGTCCACCGCTTAAACTACTACGGAGTTTTTTTCTTCGTTCACTAAAACCAGCTTTCACTACTTGAAATATCTTCTTCTCATCAGCGTCACCAAAATAAGGAGTTTCCCTTCTTTGCAAAACAAGAACTTGCGAATCAACCTTAGGCGGTGGCGTAAAAAGTGTTGCTGGTACTAAAATTCCAAGTGAGACATCGAAATACATTTGCGTACTTATACTTAACAAAGAAGTTTGTCCAGGTTTCGCGCAGACTCGCTCTGCTACTTCTTTTTGCACAAGGAGCACTGCCTTTTTTGGTGGATTTGAAGTTTCGGATATAAGCCTTAGCAGCCCAGATGTTAAATAGTAAGGGATATTGGCTACAATCTTATATTCTTTTGGAAGTGAGGTGAAATCAAAACGCATAATATCTGCTTCACTTATTTCAAGTTGTTCTTGATGGCTCTTGATTCGTGCTCGTAAACTTATCGCCAAATCATGATCGAATTCGATTGCGTGCACCTTTGCGCCATTGTCTAAAAGATTTTGCGTGAGCGTGCCTAGCCCCGGCCCAATTTCAACAACATAATCATTCACTGCAACATCAGCAGCGACGCAAATTGCATCCAGAACACCCTGGTCATGAAGCCAATGTTGACCTAATTCTTTTTTTGGTTTAATTTCCGCCATATAAATCGTGGGTCTACCACCACCTATTTATAGTCCAGAAATTATACGCACTAGCCCAGCTTCCATATTTGCTAATTGCATAATTATTACACCATCTAAGTTGAGTAACCGGATTAGTAGCCCAGTCACTGCCTGCTGATACCATCTTACCCCCCGGTAGTGCCTGGCATATGCCATACGCGCCACTTCCGGCACGGTTCCATTTCGTAGCACCATTCCAGCCCGCTTCATGATTTACAATAAAATCAACATAGTAGTAATCGCCAGGAGATATACCGACCTGCTGCATCCAGTCAATGACGCTTTGTGAAGTAACAACAGGAAGCTGAGTTCCGTCTTGCTCAACCTGAGGAACGGGTTGCGTAGATACAACTTCAGAAATCTTCGTCCTAGATATTACCCCGTTAACTGTTTTTACGCTATAAATAACCTGCGCTTTACCCGCTATTCCAGGTGTAATAATATTTTTAGAACCAACGAATTTTGAGGGATCAGGGATGGATTGAACAGAGAACGGAACATCTTGAAATTCAGTAACAATTGAATCGCCCGGTCGTGAAACAGAAATAAGCATATTAGCTGAGATTAGGGAGCTGAGAGAAGGCGAAATAGTAGCACCAGAAACAATCTTGACTCCTTTTTCTTTCATAAAATCACTAACCGTTTCTGCCTGGGTACGATAGATAACGGGAGCGGATCCGTAAAGTATTACGTTTACCGCAGTTGCTCGTTTAATTGTCACAATTGATCCGAGTATATTTTGATTCACAAAGTTTTTTGGCGTGGACATCGTAATTGCATCAGCCTCATCAAGTTTGAATCCTGCTTTTTGTGCAATTAAACTCAGACTAGTTTCAGGAGACATAATACTAACCGTCATTTCGCCGTCAGTTACTGTATAAGGCTGAGCCCTGAAGACTTGAACGTTAAAATTATCTTGTGAGATAGGCGTGGAAGGACTTGGCTCAACTTTGTCAGCCATACTTAGGGTTACGCCAGCTTTTTGTAAAAATTCACCTACAGTTGTTGCTCTTGTGGGCACATAAGATGTTTGACCATCAGCATAAAGATTAACAATATGGCTATCACTGGGAGCAAGCGTTTGTCCATTGGCAACCACGAATCCTCCTGCAAAAAAGAAGAAAGTGAAAAGAGTTGCAAAAACACTAAATGCAAAGAAATGAGCGTGAAAAAAGTAATTAGTTATTTTTCTAAAAATATTCATACATAAACCAAAAAGGTTACTTCTTACTATAGCAAAATGACACCCTATTTTAAAGCAAGCAGCTGCAGGGCTTTCTGCACTGTATCACTTGTTTGAATTTTAGGTATTTCTTGTATAGTGAAAAATTTTGCATTCGTTATTTCAGATTTTCGTAATTTAAGCTTAGGCTCTTCATCCAAAGGATAAAAGAATAGGCCGTAGTCGTAATTATTCTTTGCCCTAAGCATCCCATTACCCAAACTAACAAGCTTTGATTCATCGATATCAATGCCCAACTCTTCTTTAACTTCTCGCACGGCACCGCGGGCTATTGTTTCGCCTTTTTTTATCCCTCCGCCGACTAGATGCCAGCGAGATGCGTAATCGAGTGTTGATTGAGTCAATAGGATTTTGTCATTGAGTAGCAGTAGGACATATGCTCGAGTACTACCTCTTAAAATAAGTAAAAGTAAGGGGTAGCTTAGAACATAGGACACTCTACCGAATACGGTTCTTAGGTTCACAGTTTCTCTAATGGTGCAAAAGCGATGTTAAGTTTTTTAGCACCCTTTCCCTTAAAGTAAATTGCGACCGTATCCCCGTCAATTTCCATCACTGTGCCTATGCCAAATAATTGATGCCTGACTTCATCCCCTTCTTCAAGCTCCGGTATATAGCGAGGTTCGGTTGAATTTGACGGGCTAGATATATTAGCTGTTCCAAACATTCCGCTGCCAAGAGGAGATGACTGCGTTTGAAAGCTACTGTCGATTTCGCCCAAGAAACGAGAAGGTGGATTGTGCTGCAAGCCTCCGTAAAGAATTCTACTATCGGTATACATCATGAAAAGCTCTTCTCGGGCCCTTGTCATTCCCACATAACATAGGCGTCGTTCTTCTTCCATTTCTGATTGATCAAATAAAGCTCTGCTGTGAGGGAATATAGATTCTTCCATTCCTGGCATAAATACGACAGGAAATTCCAAACCTTTGGCTGCATGGAGAGTCATGAGCGTAACTGAATCGTTACTATTATTCAGGCCATCTAAATCACTAACAAGCGCTACTTCTTCGAGAAAACTACTTAATCCAACCTCACTATACGCTTTGGCGACGCTCATAAGTTCTTTAACGTTTTCCTGGCGTGCCTCTGACTGAACAGAACCATCGTCTAAATGTTTCAGATAATCCGTTGCCTTCAATAGTTTATCGATGAGTACCGCAACGGGTAACTCCTCACTCGCAGCTCTTAGGCTTTGTACAACACCGATAAAATCTTTTAATGCATTCTTTGCTTTCGCCATAAGTGGTGCAGTATCTATATTCTTAAAGGCTTCATCAAGGGTAAGGCTTTCCATAATTCGCCAATCAAGAAAATTTTGCGTTGATTTAGCTCCAATGCCCCGAGAAGGCACATTCACAACTCTTGAGAAGCTAACTAAATCCTCAGGTTGGTAGATAAGTCGTAGATACCCTATGATATCTTTAATTTCTGCTCTATCGTAAAACCGGACTCCACCAACAATTTTGTAAGGTATTCCATATCGTACAAACTGTTCCTCAATGCTTCGACTTTGGGCGTTTGTTCTATAAAGAACTGCAAAATCATGATATTTCCTGAGATGCATATCAACGTAGGTTTGAATTCGCCTAATAATAGCCTCACCTTCAGCGCGTTCATTTTGCACTTGTACCATCTGAACGGGCTGACCATCTTTTGCGGAAGTCCAGAGCTTCTTGTCTGACCTGTCTTTGTTTTTCATTATCACGGCGTGTGCAGCATCCAAAATGAGTTTGGTGCTTCGATAGTTTTGTTCAAGCTTAATTATTGTTGCTTTAGGATAGTCTCTTTCAAAATTCAAAATATTCTTAAAGTCAGCACCACGCCAGCTATAGATACTTTGCCAATCATCACCAACGACGCAAATGTTCTTATTTTCATTGGTGAAAAGTTTAATAAGCTTATATTGTGCTGCGTTTGTATCTTGATATTCATCGATTAAGATGTATTTAAACTGTCTCCGCCACTTCTCTTTTACTTCAGGATTATTCTCAAGCAAACTGACAGTTCGTCCAATTAGATCATCAAAATCCAGGGCTTGCTGGTCGCGTAAGCCTTTTTCATAAAGCGGAAAAATCCGGGAAGCTGTTTTTTGATTCGGTGTTGAAGCGATGCCGTTGTACTCAGCAGGGGAAAGTAGCTCATTCTTTGCACTGCTAATTAGTGATCCAATCATTCGAGATGGAAATTGTTTTTCATCAATCGATTGCTGTTTAGCTAATTGCTTAATCAACGCAGTTCTATCCGATTCATCAAAGATAACAAAATTGCTTGGAAGTCCAATATACTGCCCATCAATTCTTAAGATTTTAACGCACATGCTATGGAAAGTACCCATATAAGGCATGAAGCTGCGATGTTCTGCATTATCGCCAAGAAGAACAGCGACGCGCTCCCGCATTTCTTTTGCGGCTTTATTCGTAAAAGTAACACCAAGAATTTGTGAAGAAGTAGCTAATTGATTCTTTACTAGATATGCAACTCGATGAGTTAACGTTTTTGTCTTACCGCTGCCTGCCCCAGCCAATATAAGCAACGGGCCTTCTGTTGTTTTTACAGCTTTTTGTTGTTCCGGATTCAAACCGTCAAGTAAGTCGCTATGCATATCTTTTAAGTGTAACAGTTTTGGTCTCCTAAAACTGTTGTAGAAGACGTTATTTTAACTATTTCCAATTCTATATAAAATAATAAATACAACTGACATAGTCAGCAGCGTCCACAAAAATCCAAAAAGTAAGGCCTGTTTTGTATAGCTTTTTTGTTTCATCGTTTCATTAAGAGGACGATGAATAAAATTAGTGTCATAGATGAATGGTTGCTGCATTGTTTGTTTAAGCTTTTGTGCATGAAGCTGCATAGCACTTGGTGTCATAGATATTCCATGATTATTCCCTAGATACGAAGCATCCTTTTCCTCGTAATCCTTTACCAGCACTTTATTTTTTACTGAAGGCGGGCGCTTCGTTGCACTAACTTTCTTTGGTCGAGAAAAGTCTGAAATAATTTTTGGTTGTTTTTTTGCTTCCACGATTACCTTTTTTCTAAATCATGGTGTACTTCAAAAGCTGCATCAACAATATCCGTAAATTGAGCATAATTAAGACTTGCTCCGCCAACAAGTAATCCGTCAATTCCATCAGCTTTTAAGAATCCAGTCGCCACATCCGGATTAACACTGCCACCATATAGAACTCTAACTTTCTTAGAAGCTTCATTGCCATAAAGGCTTGATATTGAATTTCTGATCGTCTTTACTGCAGCTACGGCTTGGTCGGGAGTAGCGAGATCTCCGGTTCCGATTGCCCAGACTGGTTCATAAGCTACTACGAGTGATTCAATCTCAGATGCTGTGATGTTGGCAAGTGCACTTTGCATTTGATCTTCAAGTACTTGATCGGTTTCTTTATTAATTCTCTCTGTTTTGGTTTCTCCAACGCATAAAATTGGTGTTATTCCATTTCTATAAGAAGCTGCTATTTTTTCTCGCACCTCTTCCAGGGTTTCATTAAAAATATGACGTCGCTCTGAATGTCCAATCAAACAATAGCTAACAAGATCTCTGAGCATCGTAAATGAAACCTCACCCGTGTAGGCACCCGAATCTTTATAGTAAGCATTTTGAGCAGCTAATTTAAATTTACGACGATCTATTTGAAGGCTTATGGGTTGCAGGTCAAGCATCGAGGGAATTAACACAACTTCAATATCTCTATGGATCGCAATCCTATCTTGAAGTCTTTTCGTGAGTAAGCTAGCTTCTGAAACGTTAAGATTCATCTTCCAGTTACCCGCTATCAGAATTTTTTTCATCTAAGTATGCCCACCTTATTTCCCTTAAATAGTACCACTTTTTAATGCTGTGGAGGTGCCCATTTTTACATCCTTATTTTGTAGGGCGTCGAGGCCTGGAAGTTTTTTTCCTGCCATCAGCTCTAGACTTGCTCCACCACCTGTTGATACGTGATTAAGTCTCTCTCTTAGCCATGGCACAGACTCTACGAATCCAACCGTATCACCACCCCCAACAATAGTGAAAGGTTTATTATCATCTCGCGGATGCTCTCCGACAAGCCCTTCAATTATAAGCTTTGTTCCGTGAGAATAAGGATCCGCAGCTCCATTTAAGCCTTTAACTTCCGTAACCCCTGCGGTACCATTCCAGACTGCGGTACCAGAAAGTTTCATAGCCCCTGCGATACTTGATGCCGTCATTGGCCCGATATCTAAAATATATTCATCTGACTGGACGGTGTAGGAAGTACTGTCGGGAATCTTAGGGTAGGAGTTTATGTCTGAGTAAGCATGTGAGGCTATATCAACGATTCTCGTGGGCAGCGTATTATCTATGGCTTTAGATACGACAACATCGTGCGGTAAGTAAAAGGTAAATTGCTCCCTTCTCATTCTTTCTTGAGCCTTTTGATAGAGTAATTTCGCACTATCTAGTGCATCTTTATCCGCACGAGATAATCCAATTGGAATATCCTCAATCATTAAAAAGGTATTTGCCATTGCACCAACTACAGCAACGTAATCTGCTTTTTCTATAAATACGTCAAGAAGCTCAATTTTATCCGAAACCTTAGCGCCACCGATTACTATTGCAAGTGGCCGATCTGGATTCGTCATAGCAGTAGTTATACTTGTTACTTCTTTTTCAAGCAGCAATCCTGCGACAGATACGATGAAATGAGTTATCCCTGTCGTGCTCGCGTGTGCCCGATGTACGACTCCAAAGCCGTCTTGCACAAACACGTCTGCAAGGGCAGCTAATTTCTTTGAGAAATCAAGATCATTTGCCTCTTCTTCTTTATGAAATCGTAAATTCTCAAGAAGCAAGCAATCTCCTGGCATAAGTGCATTTACAGCTTTTTCTACATTTGGCCCGATACAGTCATCAGTAAAACCCACATCAATATGCATAAGTT
>CAIRQE010000002.1 GCA_903880655.1 uncultured bacterium | reverse complement strand
CAAGGGGGACAAGGTGGTCTTCTTCGTAATCAGAAGCGTTTGTGTCACCTCTGTAGTTGTACCCGCTATCGAGTTGCGAATGTTTAATTCGATTTGTGTATGAAGAAGAAGGTCGAATCGTCTTTGTATATCCAGATACACAGATTGTTGAATAGATGTTCGATTGCTTCACGGCTGGATTGATTGCCCCAGGAGTTACTTGCGGGTTAGGAAGTCCCGGATCGCGTTGGGCACCAGCGCAGGGGAGTTGCGATATCATTACTAGAGCGAAAGTAATAACGAGTGTCTTCTTAGTGGTGTTCATTTTCTTTGCATTTCATCGAGATAATCATTTTTGCAGTCATTCTGATCCAGATTGATCAATTAACCAATTTTCTATTTCTCTCGTTCTTGGGTTATTCAATGCGACAACTGCATTCATTTCTTCGAATGAATGAGCTCTAATTGTGACCTTATTGCTACCTTTAGGTGCATCAGGTGGATTGTGAGAGTCTTCTTCGCAGATGAGAATCATTGCTTGTGTGGTCTTTTTAAGAAAAAGCGACGTGGTTCTTCGTCTTTTGTCTGATACTGATCCAATTAACTCAAATTCTTGATTCTCCATAAGTTCCTGTCTAAAACCTGCTGAGTCCATACAGAACCCCAGCCATGAAAATGCACCACTGTTCTCGTTAAATTTTTGGTGCATTTCACGAATTGCGAAATAAAGTGGGTATTCATCTAATAGGTCACTCATCTTTCATCATTTTGTTATCGAACCATGTTTGTGAAAATAGGTCCGGTGAAGCAAAAAAACCTTCTATTTTCTCCATCAGTTGAGCGGCTACCTTCTCATTATCTGATCCAACTGTGACATATCGAGAAATAGTCATTTCATTTCCTGGGGTAAAGTTTTGCACTGAGTCAAAGAAGACAAGAGCGTCTCCTTCATGAGAGCCAACCGAGTACATGGAAGTCACCAGACCATTAGTTTCGACGAGCCAACCTTCTAAAGTTGAGTTTTCAACTTCATCAGCAAACGTGAGGTGAAGCTCATTGGTTATCGGAACTTCTTGATACTGAACAAATGGACCGGCATTTGCGTTGAATCGTTCATACATCAAGGGTCTCGCCTGAAAAATTGGACATTCTCGTAATTCTGAAACGTTCATTATTCGTACACTGCCTCGGTGAGCTTTTTGAACCTGTTATGAAATCCCCGTCGAACAACCCATTCCCATAGTAGGAAGAGACTGAATTCAGAGCCCAGCCAGACACCTACGTAGTAGCCGAAGTTCGAACTCCCCAAAATAAAGTTTGTTAAGTATTGGCCAATTAGATAGACGATCATTGCCGCAAGAACACAAAACGCTGATTTGATCCAGCGAACCACCCTGAGCTTGTCGCTAAATCTTCTAGGTGCGCGCAGACATTTAAAGCACACCACTGCACGAGCCAGCCCAAGTCCAATACCACCAGCAACGAGCCAGATTTCAGAAAAGATTCTTCCAACAATAAGGAATATGTTGAAGAGGATAAATGCAGTTCCATACGGAATGGCTGATTGAATCCATTCGCTGAGAACTAGTACAAGAAATAGAACTACTGAAACAGGAATGTAACCTCTAGGGAGTTTGACGTTGAACATTTTCTTCTTTCTTTAAGCGAGGAACCAGAGTTCGGCTCGGTAGTAGGGCCAGTCGAGAAATAATTCGTCTTCGATCTTTAGTGCTTCTAGCGTGTATTTCGAAATGTCTGATGCAT
>CAIRQE010000001.1 GCA_903880655.1 uncultured bacterium | reverse complement strand
CCGCTCCACCTGCGCCGCGGTGCCCGGCTTCCCCGTGATCGCCGATGCCGACAATGGCTATGGCAACGCCATGAACGTGCGCCGCACGGTGGTGGAGTACGCCCGCGCGGGGGCCGCGTGCCTGCATATCGAGGATCAGCTCTGGCCCAAGAAGTGCGGCCATATCCCCGGCGGCCGCCGCGTCTGCTCGCGGGAGGAGGCCAAGCTCAAGATCCGCGCCGCGGTGGATGCCAGGCGCGAGATGGGGGTGGACATCCTGATCCTGGCGCGCACCGATGCCCGCTTTTTCTGGTACATCAGGAATTGAAGCAAAAATTTCTTTCTGCTCAATCTTACCTTCTTTTTTTGCTTTTTCGAGTAATAGATTCTTAGCTTCTGTTAAATCTTTTACCTGTGCGTCATCGGCCATAGAGGGCTCCTATTCTTTTTTTAATAATTCGTTGAATTTATTGAGTAGTTTTGCCACCAAAACTTCATCACCTACAAGTTCAGCATTTCGAATTTCTTCTGTCAGCTGTGTTTTCTGATCTTTTTGGTATTTTTTTGTTAGTTTATGGATTAAATCTCTTAGCTCTCTCAGTCGCACGTTAGAGGCGAATCCGTTATAGAGCTCTTCAGCTTTGAATAACAGTATTTTGACATAGTCTTCGTCATCTTGCAACTCCTTAGGTATATTTTCATTTAAAGAGGTGTGTGGATTTGACTGCAGATAATCGTAAATTCTTTGTCTATGCGAACCATTGAAGTTAAGAGGTGTTGTTTCAGTTTCAAGTAGACGCCTGGTTATCGGGAAAGCCACCAGGAGGCAGAGTATCTGATCTTGATACATGTATGGATCGACAATATTTTGCTCAGGACTAGCGAGTATCTTCTTAGGCTGTTTTTCTTTTTTGGATTCACCAAACGCTTCAAGTTTAGTTCTTATGGCAAGTTCGCCAATCCCAAGTAGCTCGGCGAGCTTCATTAAGTAATGATCCCGTTCTACTTCATCTTCAAGATACGTCATTGTCTCCATGAGTTTGTCGGTAAAATCCTTTTTACCCCGAGCAGAGGAAATGTCATATATCGAGCTATAGCGATCGACAAGCCAATCCAGTGCATATTGTGGTTTTTCGATGGCTTCAGCCCAAAGCTTAGGATCTTTTTGTATAAGCTCATCTGGATCTTTGGAATTAGTTATAGAGATAATCGAAAGCTGCACTTTCGCGCCCTGAGCAACAGAAATGGCTCGTTCGGCTGCATTGATACCAGCATTATCCTGGTCAAAGCAAAGACGTATATCTGAAGTAAAACGATGCAAAGCCTTCAAGTGATAGGGAGTAATAGCGGTACCAGCGGTAGCAACAACATTTTTAATGCCGGCCTGGTGGGATGCTATAACGTCAAGGTTTCCTTCGACAATAACCACAAAGCCGGATCGACGAATAGCATCTTTAGCGAGATGTAGTCCAAATACATGACGACTTTTGTCATAAAGTGGTGTTTGGGGAGTATTGATGTACTTTGGTGCATCAATATCGTTACTGAGTATTCGAGCCGTAAAACCTATCGGCGCACCCTGAGGATCAGCCAGTGAAACCGTTACTCTCCCCCGAAACATATCCGACACTCCCCTATATTGACGAGAACCCAGACCTGCTTTTAAAATAGTGTCCTCCGATAAACCTCTTTTTTTCAAAAAATCTACGAGCGCTAACCCAGAATATGGCGCATAGCCAAGTCGGAAATCTTGTAGTGTTTCTTTATTAAAATTTCGCTGCTTAAGCACATAATCAAGCGCTAATTTATTCTTTAAAAGTGTCTGTTCGTAATATTTAGTGGCTAGCTCAACCGCTTCTAGTAATTTTTCTTTTTGTTGCCTATATTGCCCATCATTTTTTTGATAAACCCCTAGATCAATACCAGCTTTTTTAGCGAGAATTTCAAGAGAACCCCTGAAATCTACCCCTTCCATTTCCATAACAAAACTAAAGATATTGCCGCCCTTACCGCTACTGAAATCATGCCAGATTTGCTTTTCTGGGCTCACCATAAAGCTCGGACTTTTTTCACTATTAAAAGGAGAAAGACCTCGGAAATTCCTTCCTGCCCTTTTCAGTTCCATATAATCACCGATTACATCTTCAACTGATAGTCTATTTTTTATATCTTCAACTGCGTCCATACTATTTGTAATTGTACACGTAGATAGGGTAAACAAGCACAAGCACTAGCACCCCCGAATAAAATTGGTTATGCTATAGGTACTATATTATGAATAACGATCAACCCTCTAATGATTACGATTTTATCCTTAATCCCGAGAAGAATAAGCCCCCCCGCTTACCTAGCGGTGGTTCGCAGAATAAAAGATTATTGCAGGTAGCTATTGGTGGAGCCGGATTATTAATCATTTTCGTGATCATTATCTCGCTCTTTTCTGGATCAAGTAGCTCACCACTGGTTGATTTCTACAAATTAGCAGCAAAACAAAATGACATGATTGCGATTACAACTGATGCCACCAAAAACTCTCAAAATGCTACGACCCTAAACAATGCAGCTACCATTCGAGCAGTACTAACAAGCCAAAATACGGAAACTACCGCCATACTTGCAAAGCTTGGCCAAAAGAAACCCACCAAACTCATTGCTAAATATACTGACAACGAGTACGTCAACCAATTACAGCTCGCCTTCAATGGGGGCACCTATGATTCAACCTACGATACGCTCATGACTGCACGGCTCGGCGATTATGCAGCAGCCATCCAAATAACATATACTGCTACAAAAAGTACTGCTACGCAAAAACAGCTAAGCGCTTTTTACGATGACGCTCAGGCACTGGTACAAAATATACCTAAGAATTAGTAGCGAGATTGTAACTGTGTCGAATTAGATCAAAAATCTCATCATCGCTTAATTGGCCACTCAAAATAATAGTATTCCATTTTTTTTGATTTAATTTCTGGCCGGGCAATACTGTTTCGTATTTTTCTCTCAACAGTTTAGCGAGTTGCTCATCGCATCGGAGGCTCACCCTGAGTGGGTCGGTCGTATTCTGCACTAAAGCAAAAAGGATGTCCCCTGCCTTATAGACAGATATATCATCGCCATATGGAAATGTCTTACTCACATCCTTGTACCCCATGAGGGTTTCATCAATAACTTTTAGATTCATCGCTTTCTTTCCTCTAAATAAAGATAATATTTAAGTTCAGCGATTGATTCTCTTATATCTTCTAATGCTCGATGAGATTCTGCTTTAGCAAAAACCCTACTGTATTTAGTTTGCATAATAATTTTAAAACTGCTGACATCAACCATTCTGTAGTGCAAAAGTTGAGCGATATCAGGCCACCACGCATCTATAAAACGGCGATCTTGATGGATGCTGTTCCCGGCAAGGGTCGCGGGCTCATCTTTAAAGTTCGCCTTAATGAATGCCGCGAATTCATCTCGCACATCTGCTTCTTTTGGTGCTTGCGCTATTTTTTCTAATAATCCACTTTTAGTGTGCACATCCAATGACCATTGATTGCTCTTGGCGATTACCGTATCAGACTGATGAACGATAGACTCAAACTGCGCTAATTCATTAAAGTTAAAATCGGTTACTATAGCGGCAATCTCCAGTATTCGATCCTTAGTCGGATCGAGCCCCGTCATTTCAAGGTCAACCCACAGTAGTTTTTCAGGCGTTTGTGCAGATTTTTTATTCATTGTTTAGAGATTATACACTGATAGTGTACTTATACGGTACGCTTTTACTCTGCCTTAAAATTAAGTGCGGCAGAATTGATACAAAACCGTACACCCGTTGGCTGATCAGGAGCGTCATTAAAAACATGCCCTAGATGGCCGCCACAATTGCCACAAATAACTTCAACTCTCTGCATACCCCCAGAACGATCTTCTTTTAAAACGACTGCTTTATCACTAATAACATTATTAAATGAAGGCCAGCCGCAGTGAGCTTCAAATTTTGTTTCGCTCGCAAATAATGGCGCATGGCAGGCGGCGCAATCATACGTACCGTCCTCTTCGTTGTAGAGATAATCTCCGGTAAATGGAATTTCCGTTTTTTTATCTATTAAAACGTCATACTGCTCCTTAGTCAGTACTTTCTTCCATTCTTCTGGGCTTTTTTTCATGCCTTTAGTATATCGACACTACGGCCTATTTTGTAGTCTCTTTTTTAAATGCATTTGCTTTTAGGAGGAGGGCATTTTTTCGAGGAATGGGCATTTTTTTGTACATGCTCACCATCATACTGGTTCGTGGATTAGAACCGAGTAACTGTTTGTGTTTATCGACGAATTGCCAATACAAGCCATCCATCGTTTCTGTCCAGGCATCTTTTTTATAGTGACTCATTTTGAGTATGTAGTTACTCCCACTAATGTAGGGTTTCGTTGTCATTAGTGACCCACTTGCATATTGGCTCATCCCAAAAACATTAGGTAGCATTACCCAGTCATAGGCATCAATAAAAAGGGTCATAAACCATTCATTAACTTCAACAGGGTCAATTTCAGAAAGCAGCATACTGTTTCCGAGTATCATAAGCCGCTCAATATGATGCGCGTAAGCATATTTATTTACTTTAGCAATCACTGCGTCAACCGGCGGAAGCCCGGTTGTCCCCTTCCACCATGCATCGGTCATTTTTTTGTAATGCCCAAGTTCATTACTACGCAGTAGTACTTCCGCCTTAACATCATAAATACCCCGTACATACTCTCGCCATCCAATAATCTGCCGCATAAATGCTTCGACACTTGCTAGGGCTACTTTGTTACTTTGGGTGTATTCATTAAGTGCCTCAATAACTTCGTTCGGCGTAAGTAGTCCAATATTGAGTGGTGCCGATATTCCTGAATGAAAAAGTAAAACTGAGCTTTGTTCAATAGCATCTTCATAAGGACCAAAATTTTCTAGCCGATCTCTCAAGAAAACTATTAATTGTTTTCTCGCTTCTACTCGCGAAGTGGGCCACATAAAATGCTGCATTTCTCCGGGATTATCTGAGTAGTGATCAGCAACCCAATCTTGCGCTTCAGATACATAGTTGTTTTCCTGAGTCTTCAGATCCTCCGGAAGTGGCGCACCCTTTGGGAATTTCTTTCTGTTTTCTGTATCAAAACTCCATCTTCCCCCAACCGGTTTGCCATATTTATCCATTAGTAGGTTAAGCGATTTGCGCTGCAAGCTATAAAACTCCTGGAATGAATAACTCTGCCTGGCACCAAAATACGCAATAACCTCACGCTTATTTAGAATAAAACCAGGCGAAGGCAGCACTTCTAATTCAAAATGATTATTCTTAATCTGCTCAACTGCCCT